>CAZXLM010000035.1:0-24691 GCA_964642055.1 uncultured Acutalibacter sp.
GAGAGCCACAGGGGGAATTTCCCGGCAAAATGCTCGGTGATCACGCCGATGAAGCGCTCAATGGAGCCCAGTACCACACGGTGGATCATAACGGGCCGGTGCTTTTCACCGTCCGCCCCCACATATTCCAGCTCAAAGCGCTCGGGCAGCTGGCTGTCGAGCTGGATAGTGCCGCACTGCCAGGTGCGGCCCAGGGAATCTGCAATATGGAAGTCAAGCTTTGGACCATAGAACGCACCGTCGCCTTCGTTGATGGTATAATCCTTGCCCATGGCGGTAATGGCTTTTTTCAGGATCTCCTGATTGCGCTCCCATTCCTCCACCTCGCCGATATGGTCCTCAGGCATGGTGGAAAGCTCGATGGTATAGCTGAGCCCAAAGGTGGAATACACCTCGTCAAACAGCCGCACCGTCTCCTGAATGACCTCCTGCATCTGCTCTCTTGTCATGAAGATGTGGGCGTCGTCCTGGGTAAAGCAGCGCACCCGGAACAGGCCGTGCAACGTGCCGGAAAGCTCGTGGCGGTGCACCAGCCCCAGCTCTCCCACCCGCAGGGGCAGCTCCCGATAGGAATGGGGCTCGCTGGCGTACACCAGCATGCCGCCGGGGCAGTTCATGGGCTTGATGCCGAAATTGGTCTCATCGATCACCGTGGTGTACATGTTGTCCTTATAGTGGTCCCAGTGGCCGCTGCGCTCCCAAAGCTGGCGGTTCAGCATGATGGGGGTGGAAATTTCCAGATAGCCGTACTTTTTGTGCACCTGCCTCCAGTAATCGATCAGGGTGTTTTTCAGCACCATGCCCTTCGGCAGGAAGAAGGGGAAGCCGGGGCCCTCGTCCCGCAGCATAAAGAGGCCCAGCTCACGGCCAAGCTTCCGGTGGTCCCGCTTCTTTGCTTCCTCCAGCATTTGCAGGTACTCGTCCAGCTGACTCTGTTTGGGGAAGGAAATACCGTACACACGGGTGAGCATTTTCTTGGTGGCGTCTCCCCGCCAGTACGCGCCGGTAATGGAGGTGAGCTTTACGGCCTTTACCCCGCCGGTGCTCATCAGATGGGGGCCGGCGCACAGATCCTCAAAATCGCCCTGCCGGTAGAAACTGATCTTTTCCCCGTTTCCGGAATGCTCGTCGATCAGCTCCTCTTTATACACCTGCCCGGCCATTTCCCTTTTGGCCTCTTCCGGAGACAGCTCAAAGCGCTCCAGCTCCAGATTCTCCTTGATGATCTTCCTCATTTCTTCCTCGATTTTCGGCAGATCGTCAGGGGAAAGTGGGCTTTCCAAGTCGAAATCGTAATAGAAGCCGTTTTCAATGGCCGGGCCGATGGCGAATTTCGTGCCGGGATACAGGCGTTTCACGGCCTGGGCCATAATATGGGAGGTGGTGTGCCAATAGGCATGCTTGCCGTCCGCGTCGTCAAAGGTGAGGATCTCCAAAGCGCAGTCCTTTGTAATGGGGGTGCGCAGGTCCTTCACCTCTCCGTCAACGCGGGCGCAGCAGGCGGCTTTATAAAGCCCCATGCCGATGGACTTTGCCACCTCGGCGGGGGTAGTGCCGCTTTCAAACTCTTTTACTTGTCCTTTCAGGTCGATCTTGATCATGTGGAAGACTCCTTTCCGCCGGAACAGAAAAACGCCTGCCCCAGCAAATTCTGGGGCAGGCGACAAGGCTTCAAAAATTTTCCCTGCGTCCGCGGTTCCACCCGGATTCAAAGCGCCCATTTTGAAAGCGCTTCCTCGTTTCAGCCCATAACGGCGCTACCCGTCTGTCCTTTCGGCAGCCGCTCAAAGGTGGTATCCGGTTCCCGGCGGGGTTTCCCCCGCGCCGCCGCAAACGCTTCCAGCCTATGGCGTTTGCTCTCTGAAGGCTTCTGAAATGCCCCTTGCGGCAAAACTATCAGAAACAGGACTTCCTTTTCTCTGCGTTTCTCTTTATGGAAGCAATCATAGCACCGGGGAGAAATTTTGTCAAGGGGCGAAAACCCGCTTCCTACGGGGAATTTTTAAAAAACGGTAACAAAATCGTAATCGGTTTCTGAATAAAAAGTTACAAATTTCTTGACAACCCATACCACAAAGCGATACAATTATGAACAGAATGCACTCGGGTGCTTTAACATACATTTTTCTGTTTTTCCATTATTAATATTACAAAGCTTTGTTTATGGAAGCGGCCGGCTTTTTCAACAAGCAGCCGTCCCTTTAGGTTTTTTCCGTTTCGGAAAACCTAAGAGCGCCGTAAAACTGTTTTTGCCATATGAATAAAGAAAACTGAAAATAGAAGTGGTTGGACACCGCCGTCTGCATTCACGGAACAGGGAGCGTTTCAGAGCGTCCCGGTTCCGGTATTTTCAATTCAATCATTTAAGCATTTGAAAAGAAAAACGAGAAAAGGAGGTGCCTGATTGCAGATCCCAGTATGGCAGTGTATTTTGATTGCGGCCCTTGCCGCCGTTGTCGTCGGAATTTTGGCCTTCGCTTTGGGCATGGCCTACCGCAAGCACAAGGCGGAAGCAGCCGTTGGTTCCGCCGAACAGGAAGCCAAGCGCATTATCGGCGACGCCGTTAAAGCCGCGGAAGCCAAGAAGAAGGAGATCGTGCTGGAGGGGAAGGACGAGATCCACCGCCTTCGCAACGATTCCGAAAAGGAGCTGGCTGACCGGCGCAAGGAGATCCAGCATCAGGAAAGGCGGATTCTCCAAAAGGAGGAAAGCCTGGAAAAAAAGCTCGAAAACGTAGAACGCAAGGAAGAACAGGCAGACCAGAAAAACAAAAAGGCCGACGAGCGTTTGCAGGAGGCCGAGGCTGTAAAAAGAAGCCAGTTCGACATGTTGGAAAAGATCTCTTCCTTCTCTGTGGAACAGGCGAAAGAGTATCTGCTGAAGAACCTGGAAAGCGAGCTGGTCCACGAAAAGGCCATGAAGGTCATGGAGTTCCAGCAGCAGGCCAAGGAAGAAAGCGACAATTCCGCCAGAGAGATCATCGCGCTGGCCATTCAGCGCTGTGCAGCGGACCATGTTTCCGAGGCCGCCATCAGCGTTGTGCCCCTGCCCAATGACGAAATGAAAGGCCGGATCATCGGCCGCGAGGGCCGGAATATCCGCGCCATCGAGACCCTGACCGGCGTAGACCTCATTATCGACGACACGCCCGAGGCCATCACCCTGTCCAGCTTTGAGCCGGTCCGCAGGGAAGTGGCCAGGATCGCTCTGGAAAAGCTTATTTCCGATGGGCGCATCCACCCCACCCGCATTGAGGAAACCGTGGAAAAGGCCCGGCGGGAGGTGGACGCCACCATCAAGACCGAAGGCGAGCGGGCTGTCCTGGAGGTGGGCGTCAACGGCGTTCACCATGAGCTGGTCAAACTTCTCGGCCGTTTGCGGTACCGCACCAGCTATGGGCAGAACGTGTTAAACCACTCCAAGGAAGTGGCTTTCCTGGCTGGCCTGATGGCCTCTGAACTGGGGCTTGACCCCACTGTGGCCAAGCGCGCGGGCCTGCTGCACGACATCGGCAAGGCCCTTGACCACGAGGTAGAGGGCTCCCACGTTCAGATTGGTGTGGACGTGGCCAGGAGATACAAGGAGAGCGAGGCCGTGATCCATGCCATTGCCGCGCACCATGGCGACGTGGAGGCCAAAACCATTATTGCCTGCCTGGTCCAGGCGGCAGACGCCATTTCCGCAGCCAGGCCGGGGGCCCGCCGGGAAAACCTGGAAAACTACATCAAGCGCCTGGAAAAGCTGGAAGAGGTGGCCTCTTCCTTCGACGGTGTGGATTCCTGCTACGCCATTCAGGCCGGCCGCGAGATCCGCATTATGGTCAAGCCGGACCGTATCAGCGACGAGCAGATGACCCTGCTGGCCAGAGATATCTGCAAGAAGATCGAGTCCGACCTGGACTATCCCGGCCAAATCAAGGTCAACATGATCCGGGAAAGCCGGGCCGTAGATTATGCAAAATAATTGAGAAAAGAAAGGGGTACACTAGCGTGTGCCCTTTTTTTGCAGGAAAAGCCTGAAGCCGGGGGCAGAAGGGCTTTGGGAAAAGGAGAGCGTATGAACATTCTTTGCATCGGAGACGTGGTAGGCACTGTGGGCTGCGAATTCCTGCGGTCGGCCCTGCCTCCTCTGAAAAGGCTGAAGGCCATCGACCTAGTCATTGCCAACGGTGAAAATTCCGCTGACGGAAACGGTATTACTCCGGCGTCCCTTCGGTATTTGTTCGACAGCGGCGTAGACGTGGTCACCACGGGAAACCATAGCTTCCGGCGAAGGGAATCCTATGAGCTGTACGATTCGGCGGAGACCCTGCTGCGTCCCGCCAATTTTCCCGCCGGCACCACGCCTGGAAAGGGCCTGTGCATCGTGGACCTGGGAAGGGTCCGGGCGGCGGTCATCAACCTGATGGGCACCGTCTATCTGGAAAGCCTGCGCTCCCCTTTCGAGACCCTCGACGAACTGCTGGAGACCCCCGGTCTGCCCAAGATCCGCATTGTGGATTTTCACGCCGAGGCCACCGGGGAAAAGCGGGCCATGGGTTTTTACGCAGACGGGCGGGTCACCGCTCTTTTCGGCACCCACACCCATGTTCAGACAGCCGATGAATGCGTTCTGCCCAAAGGCGCCGGTTATATCACCGACGCTGGTATGACCGGGCCGGTCCATTCCGTGCTGGGCGTAAAAGCGGAATCCATCATCTACAAACTCACCACCAAGCTCCCCACCCGGTTTGAGCTGGCCAAGGGGCCCTGCCATATGGACTGCGTCCTGTTTACGGCCGATGAAGGTACCGGGCTTTGTACAGGCGTCGAGCGGCTTTCCCTCACATAAAATGCCCGTTTTTCCTGCTGTATGGCCCCCATTTGGGAAAATACCCCGTTTTCAGGCGTTGTATTTTCCCAAAATCTGTGATAGAATAGAAAAAAGTTGTGTCCGGTCATTTCCATGAAGGATGTGTTTCCTATGATTTCAGGCAGTCAGTTGAAAAACGCCATACTTTCCGGCTCCAACAATATTGCAAAATACAAAAGACAGGTAGACGAACTGAACATCTTCCCCGTGCCGGACGGCGATACCGGCTCCAATATGTCCATGACTATCGGCGCGGCGGCGGAGGAGCTTGCGAAGCTTCCCGACACGGTCACTGCGGGCGAGACTGCGAAAAAGGCCGCCTCCTCCATGCTTCGGGGAGCCAGGGGCAACTCCGGCGTGATCCTTTCCCTGCTGTTCCGCGGCATTTCCAAGGGCCTTGCGGACAAGAAGGAGATCGGCGCGGAGGATATCGTTCAAGCGCTGGAGCTGGGCGTAGACGCGGCCTACCAGGCTGTTATGAAGCCTACGGAGGGCACCATTCTCACAGTGGCCCGCGTGGCCGCGGAGCGTGGCCGCGAGGCGCTGGAGCTTGCCGGGGACGACGCCGATCCCGTTCAGGTCTGGGACGCTGTCTGCATCGGCGCAGGCGAAGCCCTGGAAGAGACCCCCGAACTCCTTCCCGTTCTGAAAAAGGCGGGCGTTGTGGACGCCGGCGGCCAGGGCCTGTGCCTGATCTTTGAGGGCATGCTCAGCGTGTTCCGCAGCGGCATCATCATCGAATCCGGGCTCTCCGAAGAGGAAAAAGCCCAGGAAACGGCGGAATTTTTCCGCAACGTCGCGGCGGAATTTGACAGCGAGATCCATTTCACCTACTGCACGGAATTCGTCGTGGGACGGGATCCCGATATTCAGAAAGACCCCATGGAGCTTCGCCTGTTCCTGGAAACCATCGGCGACTGCGTCGTAGTGGTGGACGACGAGGAGATCATCAAGACCCACGTCCATACGGAAAATCCCGGTGACGCGCTGCAAATGGCGCTGCAGTATGGGCAGCTGCTCACCGTGAAGATCGAAAACATGAAGGAGCAGCACCGCAAGGCCGCAGAGGCCAACACTGCGGCAAAAGCGAAGGCCCCTGCGCCCAAGGCGGAGAAAAAGAAGCTGGAACGGCAAAAGCCCGTGGAAGAAGTGGGATTCATCTCCATCGCCGCCGGCGACGGCCTGAAAGACCTTTTCCAGGAACTGGGGTGCAGCGTGGTGGTCAGCGGCGGGCAGACCATGAACCCCAGCACGGAGGATATTTTGGAAGCCGCCCTTGCCACCCCCGCCAAAAAGGTGTTCGTCCTTCCCAACAACAAAAACATCATCATGGCCGCGGAACAAGCCATTCCCATGGCGGACGACCGGGAGATCGTGGTGATCCCCACCAGAACCATTCCTCAGGGACTTTCCGCCATGCTGGCCTTTGACCCCGAAACAGACGCCGAAGAAAACCAAAAAGCCATGCTGGCGGCTGCGGAAAACGTAGATACCGGTCTTGTGACCTTTGCCGCCCGGGATTCCGAATTTGGCGGCCATACGATACGTCACGGGGATATCTTGGGCCTGACCAACGGCAAGCTGGATTATATTGAAAAAGACCCTGTTTCCGCCTGCGTGAAGGTAGCCAGGTCCTTTGTGACAAAGCGCACCTCGTTCATCACCCTGATCTACGGCGAGGGCATTACAGAGGGGCAGGCCCAGGAAGCCAAGCGGGCGCTGGCCTCTAAGGTCCATTCCGACGTGGAGATCACGCTGGTAGACGGAAAGCAGCCGGTCTACTATTTCATCATTTCCGTGGAATAAGGGGCAGGCCCGAGGATCGGACTGCATTTAGAAAGAAACCTTTCCCTCCAGAAAGGTTTCTTTTGTTACGGATAAGGAGGGGACTTTATGTCGTCCCTGTTTGAAATGGATATCACCAAGCTGAAGGGCGTAGGTGAAAAGCGGGCCGCGCTGTTCCGCCGGCTGGGCGTGCCCACGGTGGGCGACCTGCTGCGTTTTTATCCCAGGGCCTATGAGGATTGGAGCCAGCAGATCCCCATTCAGGCGGCGCCCATTAACGAGGTCTGCACGGTCCGGGCTGTCATCGTAAAAACGCCTGTGGAGCACCGGGTGAAGGGCGGAAAGCTGCTGTACAAGACCCTGGCGTCAGACGGAGAGTCCGACATGAGTCTGACCTTTTTCAACAACCGCTATATTCCCACCCTCCTGAAAGCAGGGCAGGAATACATATTCCGCGGGAAAATGACCGGCACCCTGCTGCGAAAGGAGATGCTTTCCCCGGAATTTCTGCCGGAAAGCAAAAATCCCGCCATCGTCCCCGTGTATCCCGCCACCCAGGGGCTCACCTCCCGCATCATTTCCAACGCGGTGCAGGAAGCGCTGAAGCTGATGCCGGAAACGGTCAACGACCCCCTCCCCCTTTCCCTGCGGGAAGAATACCGCTTATGCCATTTGGGCTACGCTTTAGAGCACATTCATTTTCCCCGGTCGGAGGAGGATCTCTCCACAGCCCGGTACCGGCTGATCTTTGAAGAATTTCTCGTTCTCCAGCTGGGGCTTCTGCGCATTAAGAGCGGACGGAGATCGAAAAATCTCCACCCCGTTCCCAACAAATTTCCGGAGGACTTTGCCCAGCTTCTCCCCTTTGCCCTGACCGGCGCGCAAAAGCGTTCCATCTCCGAAGCGGTGGCCGACATGGCGGGCCCTTCCCCCATGAACCGGCTGATCCAGGGAGACGTGGGCAGCGGCAAAACCGCTGTGGCCGCCGCCCTTTGCTGGTCGGTGATTCAGTCGGGCATGCAGGCCGCCCTGATGGCTCCTACGGAAATTTTAGCCGCCCAGCATTTCGATTCCCTTTCCGCGCTGCTAAAGCCCGCCGGTATCCGCTGTGCGCTGCTTACCGGATCTGTCAAGGCCGCAGAAAAGCGCAGATTGTTTGCTGCGCTGAAAGCCGGTGAAATCGATCTGCTTATCGGCACCCACGCCCTCATTGGCGACAAGGTGGAATTTCGGGACCTGGGTCTCGTCATCACCGATGAACAGCACCGTTTTGGCGTGAACCAGCGCTCCGCTCTGGCAAAGAAAGGCGCGTCGCCCCATTTGCTGGTTATGAGCGCCACGCCGATCCCCCGGACACTGGCTCTGATGGTCTACGGAGATTTGGATATTTCCGTTTTGGACGAGCTCCCGCCGGGCCGGCAAAAAATCGAGACCTATCTCATCGATCCCTCTAAGCGCCAGCGGGCTTTCAACTATGTAAAAAAGCATCTTGCCGAGGGACGGCAGGGCTATCTGATCTGCCCGCTGATCGAAGGAGACGAAAGCGGCGTCATGAGCGTGACCCAGTACGCCGCCCTGGTGCGGAAGGCCTTTCCCGGCACAGAAGTGGGCGTGCTCCACGGAAAAATGAAGCCCGCGGATAAGGAGCAGGTCATGGACTCTTTCTCCCGGGGGGATACCCCCCTGCTGGTTTCCACCACGGTGGTAGAAGTGGGCGTCGATGTGCCAAACGCCGTGATCATGCTCATCGAGAATGCCGAACGGTACGGGCTTTCTCAGCTGCACCAGCTGCGGGGCCGCATTGGCAGGGGGCAGTATAAGTCCACCTGTATCCTGGTGACGGAAGTGCAGAACGAAGAGACCCTCAAACGGCTCCGGTTGTTCCGGGATACCTCGGACGGCTTCCGCATTGCCGAAGCGGACCTGAAGCTCCGGGGGCCGGGAGACTTCTTCGGGGCTCGCCAGCACGGCCTTCCCCAGCTGAAGATCGCGGACATGAGTACGGACATGAAGGTGCTGCGGGAAGCCCAGAAATGCGCCAAAGCTTTGTTTTCCAGCCCTGCGCTGGACAGCGGCGAGTACAGGGGGCTCCGGGCTGAGACCCGCCGCCTGTTCGCCGGAGCGGGCTATGACGGGGTCGTATTATAAAAAAGCAGGAGGCTTTGGGCCTCCCGCTTTTTTCATGTCTTTTACAATACTTTGGATAAAAAGTCCTGCAATCTGGGGTTTTGTGGGTGCGTGAAAAATTCCTCCGGCTCGTTTTGCTCGGCAATGACGCCCTCGTCCATGAAAAGCACCCGGGTGGCCACGGAACGGGCAAACCCCATTTCATGCGTAACTACCACCATGGTCATGCCCTCAAGCGCCAGCTCCTTCATGATCTCCAGCACCTCTCCCACCATTTCCGGGTCCAGAGCGGAGGTAGGCTCGTCGAAGAGCATCACGTCCGGATTCATGGCCAGGGCTCGGGCGATGGCGATACGCTGCTGCTGTCCGCCAGAAAGCTGCTTGGGGTAAGCGTCGGCCTTGTCCGGCAGCCCTACGCGCTCCAAAAGCTCCTGGGCCTTTTTCTCGGCCTCCGCCTTTGTCATGCGCTTCAGCTTTACCGGAGCCAGCGTGATGTTGTCCCGGACGGAAAGATGGGGAAACAGGTTAAACTGCTGAAACACCATGCCCATGCGGCTTCGCAGGGCGTTGATGTCGGTTTTGGGGTCGGTGATATCCACCCCTTCAAAGGTGATGCTCCCCCCTGTGGGCTGTTCCAACAGGTTCAGGCACCGAAGGAAGGTAGACTTTCCCGAACCAGAGGGACCAATAACCGCCACCTTTTCCCCTTTCTCGATATGTTCGCTGATCCCTTTGAGCACCTGATGGCCCCCAAAGGATTTTTCTAGATTTTTAACGTCTATCACTTTGCCTCAGCCTCCTTTCCAGCTTTCCCTGAAGCCAGGTAAAGAGAATACAGAACACCAGATACATGACGGCAATGCCAAGATAAGGGAACATATACTCATAGGTCTTTGCGCCCACCGCCTCGGCATAGTAGAGGATCTCCGCCGCGCCAATGGAGGACACCAGGGAGGTGTCCTTAAAGAGGACGATGAACTCGTTGCCCAGAGCGGGCAGGATATTCCGGAAGGCCTGGGGGATCACGATATAGCGCATGGTGTCCACATAGCCAAGGCCCAGAGAACGTCCGGCTTCGCTTTGTCCCGCGTCCACGCTCATCAGGCCGCCCCGGACGATCTCCGCCACATAGGCCCCGGAGTTGATGCCCAGCCCAAGCATACCCACAAGGAACCGGTTGCGGCTGGTCTTGAAAATGACGAAGCCCCAGATGAGCAGCTGCACCAGCATGGGTGTGCCCCGTATGACGGTGGTGTACAGCTTGCACACGGCGTTGACCACGCCCAGGGCAAAGCTGCGCCGGCCTGCTCCCTGCTGGTCGTGAGCAGAGCGGACCACCGCCACAAGCACCCCAAGAACAACGCCGATCACCAAAGCCGTGACCGTCAGGCCCAGGGTAGTGCCCATGCCCTGCAAGTAGAGCTTCCAGCGATCCCCCGTAAGAAAGGCCATATCGAATTTTGTAACAAAATCGGCCCAGAACTTCTCCACATCAGCCCAGAACTTCTCCACCGAGCTTCCCTCCTAAACGCGTTTTGCGGCAATGCAAACGGGAAAGCGGCCCTTGAATCTCTCAAGAGCCGTTGTCTTCCGTTTCAGCTTACTCAGCGGAAATGTACTGGTCGATGATCTTCTGCACGGTGCCGTCCTCGATCAGTTCCTTCAACGCTCCGTTGACCGCGTCCAGCAGCTCGGTGTTACCCTTCTTGATGCCAATGGCGTAGTCCTCGGTGACCCAGTCGCCCTCCAGCAGAGTGAGGCCTTCGTTGGCTTCCACATAGGCCTTGGCAGGCTCGTTGTCGATGATCACGCAGTCGATCTGGCCGCCCTTCAGGGCTTCCACCGCCATGGCGCCGTTGTCATAGCCGGTGACATGGTCCTCGCCATAGCCCCCGTTCTCCGGAGTATCAGAAGCGTAGATGTAACCGGTAGTGCCCTTCTGGCAGCCGATCATCTTCTCGCCCAAGTTATCCATAGTCACATCGGAGCCCTCTTTCACGATGATCACCTGTACGCCTGTGGCGTAGGAATCCGTGAAATCAAGCACCTGCTTGCGTTCTTCGTTTACGGTGACGCCCGCCATGACGATATCGCTCTGGCCGTTCTGCGCGGCAGTCAGCGCAGCGGTAAAGTCCATGTCGTCCACCACCAGCTCCAGGCCCAGCTTCTTGGCAATGGCGTCTGCCACCTCTACATCGATACCCTCAAAGCTGCCGTCGTCCTTCAGCATTTCATAGGGCGGGA
This sequence comes from uncultured Acutalibacter sp., assembly GCA_964642055.1. Classification (GTDB taxonomy): domain Bacteria; phylum Bacillota; class Clostridia; order Oscillospirales; family Acutalibacteraceae; genus Acutalibacter. The sequence goes on from CAZXLM010000035.1 coordinate 11,009, forward strand.
AAGCGGCGTTCGTGGACATATGGAGCTTTCCTTCCTCCACGGTGGGAACCGCGGCGCTGTTCTTCTTTTCGCTGCAGCCGGCAAACAAGGCGCTTACTAAAAGCAGAGCGGCCAGCAAAATGCATGTCTTTTTCATAGTGATTTCTCCTTGCAGTTTGAAATTTTATTCCTGACAGGCCCTATTATACAGCATATTTTTTCATTTTCAAGTGGTAAAAGAGCGAATAATCGCAATTTTATACATTATGTTTTGTATAAAAATTCACAAAGCGGTCCTTGACAAGCGCCTTTCAGTGCTTTAAACTTAAAGTAAAATAGAGAAAAAGAGGGATCATGCTATGGGATATAACATTTCCCAAATGGCTCAGCGCTTCGGCCTGGAGCCCCACACCCTGCGGTTTTACGAAAAGGAAGGCATCATTACGCCGGAGCGGACGTCCAGCGGTATCCGCAGCTATACGGAGGAAAACGCGGCCCAGCTGGAAATGATCATGTGCCTGAAAGGGACCGGCATGCCCCTGAAGGATATCAAGCGGTATTTTGACCTGGTAAACGCGGGGGACGATACCCTCGACCAGCGGCTTCAGATCTTTACCGATCACCGCCAGCATGTGCTGGAGGAAATTGAAATCCTGCAAAAACACCTGTGCAAGATTGAGCGGAAGATCCAATGGTACCAAGGCTTTATCGATGAAAAGAGAAATGCCGCCGGATAAAATGCACCGGAACCGGAGCTGTCAAAAGAGTAAAAAAGTGTGCGCCTTGTAACCCCAATTACAGGCGCACGCTTTTTTACTGGTTTTTCCCGGATTACTTTAAAATCTTCACAAATCTTGTAAGGATCAGAGCCACCTCGGCCCGGGTGGCGGTGCCCTGAGGCGCGATAAAGTCTCCACCCTTCTGGGCCCGGCCGGTGATAAGGCCCTCCTGGACCGCCCATTCCATGGCAGGCCTTGCGTAGCTCGAAACGCTGTCCCCGTCCGGGAATCTTTCCAGCCCGGCGCTGTTTTTGCTATCCGCCCCGATGAGCTTTGCATAGCGGTACAGCATGGTGACCAGCTGCTCTCTCGTCACGGACTGTTCCGGCGAGAACTTCTCCGCGCTGGTGCCAAACACGATCCCCGTCTCTGCCGCCCAGTTCACGGAGGCTTCATACCAGATACCGGCTTTCACATCTTGAAAGGCGTTTCTTCCCGTCCCATAGACCGGACGGCCGCTGAAGTTGCACAGCACCTGCGCCACCATGCCCCGGGTCATGGGGCCGTTGGGGGTAAAGGTGGTCTCGCTGGTGCCTGAAAACAGGCCGTAGGCCGTAACGCTGTTCACTGCCTCTTCAAACCAGTCTCCTTTCTTTACATCGTTAAAGCTCTTCCCCGCGCCGGGGTCGGCGGGCAGGTCAATATTGGCGACCGTTTCCCCGGCGGGTGTTTTGACCTCTATCTCTTTATCGCCGTTTGTCTGGGTGGTGGTCGTTACCGTGTTCCCGTCTTCTGTGGTTTTGGTCTCCACCACAGGGTCGTCTGAAACGGGAGGATCGGGCTTTACAGGTGGTGCGGCGTCCTGCGGCTTCCCCGAAACAAAGGGGATCTGATGCGCTTCGGCAAAGGCTTCCGCGTAAGAGCCTGTTTCCCCATAGAGGGTCAAATCATTCAGCCCGGCAAAGGTGTCTTCGCAAATAGCGCTCACGCCTGCGGGCACATAGATGCGGTCAAGCTTCGGGCAGTTTTCATAGATAGTGGCGGCGATCTCCCGCACATCGCCGGGGATCTCCAGCGTGGTGAGCTCCGGGCAGTTGGCGACGATCACATCGTCCAGCCGCCCATCTACCGGCTCTCCCCCGCTCCGGACGGCGGCATGGCTCAGCTTTGCCCTTGCAGAAACCGCCTGGGCCGTGCTGCTCCCCGTTTTCACCCATACCAGAGCATTGCAGTTTTCAAATACCCGGGTTCCCATATAGGTGATACTATTCGGCAGGAGCACAGTGGTAAGCCTGTTCCCTCTGCCGCCATTGGGCGTGGCAAACGCCGCCTGGGAAATGCGTTTGAGCCCATCATGGCAAACCAGCAGGCGTAAATCATCGCAGCCATAAAAGGCGTACGCGCCGATTTCAGTGACGCTGGCCGGAATATCGATGCTCCGCAATGCGGTATTCAGGGCAAACGCCTGACTGCCGATGGCGCGGGTATTAGGTGCAATTTCCATGGTAGATTTATCGGGAGCAAAAATCAGAACACTGCCGTCGCGGCGGTAGAGGGCGCCGTCATAAGAATAGAAAGAGGAGCTTTCCTCCGCCACTGTGATTTGGCAGGAAAGGGCCTTAGAGCTGGAAAGGGTTTTCGCGCAGAGTGAATAAATTTCCGTGACGCCGGCAGGAATAGTCAGCTCCCGCAGGGAAACGCAGTTTTGAAACGCCATAACGCCAATGGTCCGAAGCCCCTCCGACAGCGTGACGGCGGGAATGGCTTCACAGCCGTAAAATGCGCCGTTTGCAAGCTCCGTCACCGTGTCCGGAAGGACGATGGGATCTGTACCGTTGGCTGCGCGAAGAAGCTTTACCGGAGTCCCGTGTTCGTCTTTCTTGTAAAGGCAGCCCTGATCGTCGGAAAGGTAGGACGGATTCTGCGCGTCCGCCGTCACAACAATTTCGGGATCAAATACAGGTCTTCCTTCCCAGTTGTTCTCCAAACCGACGTCAGTCAGCCCAGCGGATAAATGCAGGCTTCTCAGGGCTGTGCAGCCGGCAAAAACGCCGGTATCCATCTGGGTCACGGAATTGGGAAGCGAGAGAGAGCGAAGGGCCGTACAGTCCTGAAAGGCAAAGCCGCCAATGCTTTGCAGCCCAGCCGGGAGCTCTATTGTTTCCAGGCTGCTTCCGCTGAAAGCAAATACCGGAAGCATGGTGATATTCAGTCCGCTCATGTCCGCTTCCTGAAAGGTACAGTCCTTGAAAGCTCCTGCGCCCAGCTGCGTTACGGAATCAGGAACGGAAAAGTCCGTTTTTCTCGCAGGGTACTTCAACAGGGTCTCGCGTCCGGCAGTATAGAGAACGCCGTCTTCAGAAGCATAAGCGGCGGAACCCGCCGCCACTTCCCACCGTTCCGAGGAAATGTACCGGAACTCAAAGGGAGACCGCCCTGCCCCCAGCACCGTTTCAGAAAGAGATGCGGGCAGGGTGACAGAGGAATAATGGGCGTTGGAGGGCAGTGCGGAATCCGCCCAAAGGGAGATCCCTTCCGGGATTTCCAGCGCGCCGCTGGTTTTGGGGCAGTGCAAAAGCGTTGTATTTTCCCCATCGTTTTCACACAGGAAGCCGCCGGAAAGGGAAACGTATTTCTGATTTTCTTCCGCCGTGGAAATTTCGCAGGGAACGTCAGAAAAGGCACCCTCCCCGACTTCCATTACGCTGGCAGGAATATTCAGGCTGGTCAAAGCGGTGCAGGCGTTAAACGCCATGCCGCCGATAGACAGCAGGCCCTCCGGAAGGGCAACTGCGGTCAAACTGCGGTTACCGGAAAAGGCAAACGCGGCGATGGATTTTACAGGCAGAGTACCGTCCTGCTCCGTAAGGATCTCCGCGGGGATCGTCAGCCGCCCGGTCACGTCCATCTCGCCGGCGCTGCCGATCTCGATATATTTCCCGCTTTCGTCTGTTACCACCCGGTAACCCAGGTGCCCGGCGGCGCCGCAGTCGTACTCATACCAGACATTCTCTTCCGCGCTTGCCATCAGCGGCAGACAGCCCAGCAGCAGAACCAGCGCCAGGACCAGACTGGAAAGCTTCTTTTTCATAAAGCCCACACTCCTAAAACAGAATACTTTCCAGATTACTATAGCACAGGGCTGTTCGGGTTGCAATACATATTCTGTGAGTTATTGCCTAACATATTTTTGCACGCTTCACGGCTACAATTTTGTTAGGTGATGACTCATATGAAAGAACCGAGAGAGCAGTTGGAATTTGACGAGGATATTTACGGTACCATTCGTGCCAACATATGGCGCTGTAGAAACGAGCAGGGTATGACCTCCGCAGAACTGGCCGAATTGACCGGGCTGTCACACGATTTTATCCGCCAGTTGCAAAGCAACAGCAAGAAGACCTACAATTTTTCGGTGGAAACCTTCTACAAAATCTCCGTAGCGCTGGGCGTAAGCATGGATCAGCTGGCAAAAAAGTTATAGTAAGATCAGTGCGCTTTTAATTGTCGGTTGACGGGCGTCAGAAAGGTCAATGTCGTGATTGAGAGATCGAAAAGCCGGTACTTCGTGCTTTTTATCCCTTCCGTCATGGCTTTCTGCACATGCTCAACCCTTACCATAAGGGGCGGCAAAGAACAAAGTATTGACACATCATGCTCAAACGGCTGTATAAAGACAGAATAAAGAAAGGCCTGCCCGACCAAGCGTTTTCGCAAGATCCGGACAGGCTTTCTCTGTTTTTTATGGATACCCGGTCAAAGCCGGACAACGTTTGAAGGTCAGATAGTCAGGAAGAATTTCACCAGGAACAGGGCGGAAATGATGTAAGTAAGAGCAGATACTTCCTTCGCCTTTCCGGTGAAGACTTTGATGACAGTGTAGGTGATCAGACCCAAGCCGATGCCATGTCCGATGGAACCGGAGATCGGCATTGCCAGCAGCATGATAAAGACAGGAGCGGAAATGGCAATGTCGTCAAACGCAATATTCTTCAGCCCGCTGAGCATCAGAATACCTACATAGATCAGGGCCGCAGAGGTGGCGGCTGCGGGAATGATGGCAGCAATGGGAGAAATGAACATGCAGGCAAGGAACATGATGCCGGTGGTCAAAGCGGTCAGGCCGGTGCGGCCGCCTGCCTCCACGCCGGAAGCGGACTCTACAAAGGTGGTCACGGTGGAGGTACCGGTGCATGCGCCGACCACAGTGCCGATGGCGTCGGACAGAAGCGTCTCACGCATCTTGGGCACGTTGCCGTCCTTGTCAACCATGCCGGCGCGATTCGCGGTGGCGACTACAGTGCCGATGGTATCAAACATGTCGATGATGCAGAAGGTGATGATCAGGATAATGACGGTAGACCAGCCGACGGACATAAGGGTCTGGAAATCAAACTTAAACAGGGTGGTCTTCGCCATGTCGCTGAAGGGCGGAAGCCAGTTGGCGCTGGCCAGACTGGCAAAGGGATTGGTATGCAGGAAAATGGCCTGTCCCGCCCAGTTGATGATAGAAGCGCCCAGCATGCCGAACAGCACGGCGCCCTTTATCTTGTAATGAGCCAGAATGATGATGGCGAAAAGCCCGATAAACATGGTAGCGACCGTCAGCACCATGGTGGGCCAGTAGTCGCCCAGCGCCTCTTTCGCGCTGCTGGCGGCCAAAGCGCCGAAGAAATCTTTCATGACATACTTGTCAGACAATTCGCCGACGCCGGCGTTGGAGCCAAAGCCGATGTTCATCAGCATCAGGCCGATAGCCGGGCCGATCCCCAGGCGCACACCCAGAGGAATGGCGTTGACGATCTTTTCACGAATATTGAAGATGGACAGTGCCAGGAACACGATGCCTTCCACCAGAATGATACACAGGCCTGCCTGCAGACCGGCCAGCATAGAGCACCCTGCGGCGCCGGCGATCTGGGTGATCACAATGGCGAAGTACGAGTTCAGACCCATGCCGGGGGCAAGGGCAAAGGGCTTGTTGGCCAGGAAAGCCATACAGAACATGGCTACCGCAGAGGCCAGGCAGGTGGCCAGGAACACACCGTTCCAAGCCGCGGCAGCGTCATCGCCAAAGCCACCGAAAGCACCCCGGCCGAAACCGACGATCAGATTGGGGTTCAGGGCGATGATGTAGGCCATCGTCATGAACGTTGTGAGTCCGGCGACGACCTCAGTTCGGACATTCGTGCCGTGTTCCTTCAGCTTAAAGAGCTTTTCCAAAACATTCACACTCCTAAAAATAAAGATTCCCCGAATTTCCTTTTACTTCCTCGAACTTGACTTCCGTAAAACAAAATGGGGGTTTTTATGACATAAGTATATCCGTTTCGCGCAGGAAAAGCAATACATTTTTTACAATTCATTCATAATTTCTCCATGGGAGAAGTTTTTTCTCTCCCAAAAAGGAGATCATAACGAAGAAGCGGGTTTTGAACTCCCCGGATCCGCTCCGTCCTCCTCAGACAGCAGATACATCTGCTCGCTGTTCCGCTGAGCAGCACATAAAATTTCCTGAAGACACCGGCGTTCCGGCCCCGGCGACAGAGATTTTGCTATTTCCAGGGCGTCCGTGACGGCGTTGAAAACGATATAGTACATTTTGTCGTATGGGATCATTGCTTACATCCTTTCGTAGGGTTGTTATATAAACCCTGTTGTTTCTTTCATTTTAGTCCCATAATGAGAAAAAAACAAGAAAAAGCGTACTACAAAAAGGGAGTAGAAATGATAAAATACGACAAATTGTGGGAAACCATGAAAAAGCGCGGCATTACTTCTTATATCCTGCACGAACAGTACAACGTGAACAAGGAACTGCTGCACAGACTGCGCCACAACATGAATATAGAGGTCAACACCATTGACAGGCTCTGCAATATTCTGGACTGCGATGTTTCAGACATCATGGAACACTTCCCGGACGACAATCATTTTTAGGCGGGCGCTTACCGAAAAATTTTCGATAAGCGCCCGCTTTTCCTATACGCTTTCGTTGTGTTTTTCAGGGGAACGTGCTAAAATAACAATGGCGGAGCCATTGTTATTTGAAAGAACTCCTGAACCGCGAAGCGGTTCCCTTTTCTCGCAGGCTCGAAAAGTACCGGATTTCTTTATATCGGTTATTTAAAGGGCGGAGCCATTGTTATCTGAAAGAACTCCTGAACCGCGAAGCGGTTCCCTTTTCTCGCAGGCTCGAAAAGTACCGGATTTCTTTATATCGGTTATTTAAAGGGCGGAGCCATTGTTATCTGAAAGAACTCCTGAACCGCAAAGCGGTTCCCTTTTCTCGCAGGCTCGAAAAGTACCGGGCTTCTTTATATCGGTTATTTAAAGGGCGGAGCCATTGTTATCTGAAAAAGCTTTACTGCCTGGCGAAAGCTGAATCCGGGCCGTTCATTTGTAAATGAGGCCAACCGGCTTCTCGTGTGCCCACCGCAGGTGGAACTCCTGAACCGCGAAAAGGCTTTTATCATTATTTTCAGAAATGAGGAAACAGTATGAGCGTTACAAAAAAAGAGTGGACCCGTTCCGCTTCCGGCGGAAACAGCAGGATCTTTTCCCGCAGCTGGGTTGAAGACAGCGCACCGCAGGCGGTGGTGGTGATCGCCCATGGTATGGCAGAGCACAGCGCCCGATATGACAGCTTTGCCGTATTTCTGGCAGAGCACGGATACGCCGTTTACATGAACGACCACGCAGGGCACGGGAGAAGTGCCCAGATAAACGGCCATTTCTCCGATGAAAACGGCTGGGAAAACGTGGTGAGCGACCTGAATGCTCTGATGGATCAGGCGGCGGAAAACCACCCCGGCCTGCCGCTGTTCCTCATGGGTCACAGCATGGGCTCCTTTTTGTCCCGTTCCTTCCTGACCCGGTATGGAACGCGGCTTTCCGGTTGTATCCTTTGCGGCACCATGGGGAAAAATCCCGGCGTAAAGCCGGGAAAAGCGCTGGCTTCCCTGCAATGCCGGCTCAGGGGGCCCCGATCGCGGGGAAAATTCATCGATAAGCTGGCCTTTGGCAGCTATAACAAAAGGATCGAGCAGCCGGTAAATCAGTTTGCGTGGTTGTCCAGAGATGAGGATATCTGCAAAAGCTATGCTGCCGACAAAATGTGTGGCTTTGAATTCACAGCAGCGGGCTACCGCGACCTGTTCACCGGTCTAGAGGAAATCAGCTCCCCAACATGGGCGGCCAATGTGCCGAAGGAAGTTCCCATTTACCTGATAGCGGGCACGGAGGACCCTGTGGGAAATTACGGCGAGGGACCAAAGCAGGTGGCGGAACAGTTAAAAGCCGCCGGTGTAAAAAATGTAGAGCTGAAGCTTTATCCCGGCATGCGCCACGAGCTGCTCAACGAACTTGGAAAAGAACAGGTTTACAGCGACATTCTGGTTTGGCTGGAAAAGAGGGAAAAGTGATGCGCAGTATGAAAAAACGGTTCGCCTGTTTTTTTTTGACGGCGCAGCTTTTGATTGGGTGGCTGGCCCCCTGCGCCGCCGCTTCGGGTGCGGTCTTTACGGACGTAAAGCCCGGAAAATGGTATTATAACGATATTACGGAAATGGCGGACGCAGGCTGGCTGGCCGGTTACGGGGACGGGACCTTCCGCCCCGGCAGGACCATCACGAGAGCCGAATTTGTCAGCATCGTGGCCCGGCGGGCCGGGCTCTCCCCCGTTCCTGCGCGAACCGGCCACTGGGCCTCCGGCATGGTGGCGGCGGCTCTGGAAAAGGGCTGGTACGACTGGGACGAGCTTCCTCCCACCGGCGAGACTTACGACAAGCCCATTTCCCGCCAGGTGGCGGTAAAGGTACTGATGAGGGCGTTCCTTCCAAACGCTTCCGGGGACTATCTGACAGAATCCCGGAAAATCAAGGATTTTTCCCAGGTGGACGGCAGGTATTACGATACCCTGCTGGCAGCCTATGCCGAGGGCATCGCGGCGGGCGACCCAGACGGCTCTTTCCGTCCCAGGTCCGAGCTGTCCCGGGCTGAAGCCTGCGCCCTGATCTGCCGGGCCGCGCGGAAGCTGAACGGGGAGGCTCCTATTCCGGATCTGCCCGGCGGCAGTACCGGGCCGGACAAAGTCCCGGTGAAGGGCGGCGTAAAGGAAAATGGAAAATTGCAGGTAAAGGGGACCCAGCTCTGCAATGAGGCCGGAAACCCTGTGGTACTGCGGGGCATGAGCACCCACGGCATGCAGTGGTACGGGAATTTCGCCTCTTCCGGGGCGATCCGCTCCACAGCGTCCTTTGGGGCGAACCTGTTCCGTGTGGCCATGTACACCGGGGAAAACGGATATCTGAGTCGGCCGGAAACGATCAAACAAAAGGTGATCAGCGCCGTGGACGCGGCCATCGCCAACGACATGTACGTCATCATCGACTGGCATATCCTCTCCGACGGCAATCCAAAAGACCACCTGCGGGAGGCAAAGGCCTTTTTCGCGGACATGGCAAAGCGCTACAAGGACGAACCGGCCGTCCTGTATGAGCTCTGCAACGAACCCAATGGAAACGTGTCCTGGGCAGGAGATGTAAAGCCCTACGCAGAGGAGCTGGTCAGAACCATTCGCGAGGCCGGATCCGACGGCGTGATCCTCATCGGCAGCCCCACCTGGAGCCAGGATATCCATTTGGCGGCCGGCGATCCGGTAAAGGGCAGAAACCTCATGTACACCCTGCACTTTTATGCCGGGACCCACGGGGAATCCCTGCGGCAGAGGATCGACAGCGCCATGAAGCAGGGGCTTCCCGTTTTCGTGTCGGAATGGGGCGTCAGCCGGGCCGACGGCAGCGGCGGCGTATTTTTAAGGGAAGCCGGAGAGTGGCTGAACTTTTTGGAAAAGCGCGGCATCAGCTGGGCCAACTGGTCTCTCTGTGACAAGAACGAGACCTCCGCGGCCCTGAAGCCCGGCGCTTCCTCCAACGGGGGCTGGACCCAAAGCGACCTGACGGAGTCCGGCAAATTCGTTTTCTCCCGATTCGGCTGATCATACGGCCAGCGCCGGTCAAAAATGGGGAGCTCCCGTCATAAAATATTTACAGCCTGCAAGTCTTTGTGAAAGGGAAAATACCATGAGCAGAATTTATACGTCCATTGATCAACTGATCGGGAACACGCCCCTCCTGGAACTGCGCCATATGGAAAAGGCCCATCGGCTGGAAGCGCGGCTGCTGGCTAAGCTGGAATATCTGAATCCCGCCGGTTCCGCCAAAGACCGGGTGGCAAAGGCCATGTTGGACGACGCGGAGGAAAAAGGCCTCTTAAAGCCGGGAGGAGCCGTCATTGAACCCACCTCCGGCAACACCGGCATCGGGCTTGCCGCTGTAGCCGCAGCCCGGGGCTACCGGGTGGTCATCGTCATGCCGGAGACCATGAGCCTGGAACGCCGTCAGCTGATGAAGGCCTACGGCGCGGAGCTGGTACTCACCGACGGCACAAAGGGCATGAGCGGGGCCATAGAGAGGGCCGAAGCGCTTTCCCGAGAAATTCCCGGCAGCATCGTGGCTGGGCAGTTCGTAAATCCCGCAAATCCTGCCGCCCATTTTGCCTCTACAGGCCCTGAGATCTGGCGGGACACCGATGGAAAAGTGGACGTCTTCGTAGCGGGCGTGGGCACGGGCGGCACTATCACCGGCGTGGGGCGCTATCTGAAAGCCCAAAATCCCGGCGTCCGGATAGTGGCCGTAGAGCCCTTTTCCTCTCCCCTACTGAGCGGCGGGAAGGCCGGGCCTCACGGCCTTCAGGGCATCGGCGCCAATTTCATTCCGGAGGTGCTGGACCGGGATATCTATGACGAAATTTTGACTGTAAAGGACGAGAATGCCTTTGAAACGGGCCGGGAGATCGGCAGGACTGAGGGCGTGCTGGTGGGCATTTCCTCCGGAGCCGCCTTATGGGCCGCCATCGAGGTGGCGAAAAGGCCGGAAAACAGAGGAAAAACCGTTGTGGCCCTGCTGCCGGATACAGGGGACCGGTATCTCTCCACCGCCATGTTCCAGGAAACCGAATAAAAAAACAGCGGGAACCCGCCCGCCGTACAGTTCCCGGCCGCCTGCGCAGGCGGTCGGGCTTTTGTATGAAAGCCCCCCTTTTTGCACATACTGGTAACAGTCGGAAAAGGGGGAATTTTTCTGAAAAAGAAAGCCTACGCCCTGTTTTGCATTCTCTCCGCCTTTCTCGTTGCGGCGGTTTTCTCCATAGCAAACGTGTCCGGAAGCGCAGAGTATGTGGCCGCCGCCGAGGGACAAAGCGTATACCAGCTGAACGTGGCCCAGACCCGGGGCGGCATCTACGACTGCAGGCTGCGGCCGCTGGTCAGCGAAAAAAAGCACTGGGTGGCCGCCGTGGCCCCCACCATCGAGGCCATCGGTGCTCTGGAAAAGGCCACAAACGGCAAGTACCGGCAGCGTCTTGCTGCAGCTTTGGAGGACGGGAAACCCTTCCTCATACCGCTGGAGCAGGAAGTGGACAGCCCTTTTATCGATATGTTCCGCGTGCCGGAGCGGTATTCTGAAAACCAGCTGGCCCCGCATATCATCGGATATCTGGACGGCATGGGCAGCGGGGTGAGCGGTGTAGAGCTTGCCATGAACGACGTGCTGGAAGATCATTCCGGAAAAGCCCTGGTCTATTATCAGGTGGACGCCCTGGGCCGAGTGGTGGCCGGCGGGGACCGTCAAGCGGTAGATACCCTGCGGGAATCCCAGGGAGGGGCTGTTCTCACGCTGGACGCGGACATTCAAAGCCTTATCCAAGAGGTCTCCGGCTCCCTGGGACGGGGCGCGGTGGTGGTGACAGAGGTCCCCGGCTGCGAAATACGGGGCCTGGCCAGCTTTCCGGACTATTCTCCGGCCTCGGTCGAAGCTGCCGCCAGAGACCCTGACAGCCCGCTGGTCAACCGGGCCTTCTGCGCCTATGCACCCGGCTCCGTCTTCAAGCTGGTATCTGCCGCGGCAAAGCTGGAAAGCGGCGAGACCACGGAGGAATACAACTGCACCGGGTCCATCAACGCCGGAGGACTGCTGTTCCACTGTATCGACGGCAGGGCCCACGGAAAAGTAAATTTGCAGGAGGCGCTGGAAAAGTCCTGCAACTGCTATTTCATCAACTGTGCTCGGACGCTGGGCGGCCAGACTGTTTTGAACACAGCCTACAATCTGGGGCTGGGTGTGGAGCAGGAATTCGGCCGGGGCCTGTTTTCCGAACCGGGAAACCTGCCGGAGGCAGTTTCCCTGGAAAACGCCAGAGCCCTGGCGAACTTTGCTTTCGGGCAGGGCGAGCTGACCGTCACGCCCGTTCAGATGTGCGGCATGATAAACGCTATCGCTTCCGGCGGCGTTTACAGCACGCCCAAGCTCATCGCGGGAACGGTAAACAGTGGTATGAAGCTGACCGAAGCCCAGTCCGTCACGGACAAGACTCTCCGGGTGACCTCCGTCCTGACCGCCGGGGCGCTTCAAAACTATATGGAAAGCACAGCGCTGGAGGGAACGGCAGTGTCCGGCGCGCCGGACAACTGCACCGCGGGCATAAAAACCGGAACAGCACAGACAGGGGTCTATGAGGGAACAGAAGAGCTGCTCCACTTCTGGTACTGCGGCTATGTCTGCGATGAAACAGGCCCCCGCTACTGCATCACCGTTCTGCGGGAATCCGTAACAGAGGATCACGGCGTAACGGCCCGGGTCTTCCGCCGGGTGGCCGAGGGGCTGGGCGGCCTGATGGCACAGGGATCCGATCAGTCCGCTGTGAACGCAGAATAGCCCTTTGTGCTGTCCGGTGGAAACTCAGAACAGGTCCAAAATGTGACAGGGCTTGCGGTAGAACACCTTTTCCAGAGGCGCAGCCGGATTCTGCACCTTTGCGGCGGGTATCCAGGGAAGCTCTTCCGCCCCCCGAACCCCCAGAAGCAGGGCGGAAAATTCCCCGATAGGCATGGAAATATCAGGAGCGCTCTCCGCGCGCTCCACTTGGTTTTGTTTACCCGGCGCAAAGCTCAAACGGAAGATCCCGCAGTTTTCCGACAGGACCGGATCTTCCAGTTCCAGAACGACCTCTCCCTCTCCTTTGCAGCGGCACAGCTTCAAGGCCTCCTCCACGTTCACCACCCGCAGCATGCCGTTGACCACCAGCGAACTCTCCATGGAAGCGGCTTCCGGGAACAGGGACACAAGATTCAGATAGGACGGCACGCAGAATCGAACCGCCTTGAAATTCGCCGGAAAAGCGGTGCGGAGGAAGAAGAACAGCCCCTGCAGCGCTCCAGCGTCCCGGAACAAAAGGCCGTTTTTGGCGGAAAAATCCGTACGGCAGTTGAGAATGTCGCCGTCCCGCCCGCCAATGAGGAACGCCCCGGGTTTACCGCTTTCGTCCTCCCAGACAAAGATGTAACGCTTCTGTTCCAACAGATTGTCCTTTGTAAGGTTCTCATCATATACTTCCCGCACCACGGAAAGGTTGCAGTCTGCATAAACGCTGTTATAGACTGTCAGCAGCGGGGAAAGGTCGTCCCCAGGGAAAATCTGCCGGACACGCCCGCCTACGTCCGGCACGTTCAAGTCGGCAAGGGGCAGCGTCCACAGGGTGCAGAGCTGGCCGTTTTCATAGCCGAATTTCCGATAGAACGCGGTGCTGAAGGGATAGAGCGCGGAGAGCATGAAGCCCTCGTCGTACAGATCCCGCAGGGAGGCCTGCAGGCAGGCGCGAACGGCCCCGCCCCGCCGGCAGGGCGGCAGGGAAGCCACACCTCCTACGCCGCCCATTTTGACCGTGTGACCATCAAAACGGCAGCGATATTTGTTCATCACAAGGCTGGCGATCGGATCCTCCTGTACGCCGGCAAAAGCGCCCCAATGGTCCGCCCGGGGGTCCTGCTCCTCTGTTTTGGATTTTTCCAGTTCTTTCTCCGGATCAAATTCCCCCTCAAAGGCCACCGCCATATTCCGCCGGGAAAGATACTGTTCCTCCGGCTTCA
>CAZXLM010000036.1:0-23913 GCA_964642055.1 uncultured Acutalibacter sp.
CACCAGGGGCAGTATCACGTTCTTGCCCACCAAGCGCTTGTAGCGTTCATCGTCAGGGTGGACCGCCACGGCGGTATCGCCCAGCATGGTTTCAGGCCGGGTGGTGGCAAGCTCGATATACCCGCTGCCATCGGCCAGGGGATAGCGCAGATGCCAGAAGGAGCCGTGCTGTTCTTCGAACTCCACCTCGATATCAGAAAGGGCGGTTTTACAGTGAGGACACCAGTTGATCATGCGCTCGCCCCGGTAGATCAGGCCTTTTTCATAGAGCTTTACAAACACATGGCGCACAGCTCTGGAGCAGCCCTCGTCCATGGTAAAGCGGGAACGCTCCCAGTCACAGGAAAGACCCAGGAGCTTTTGCTGTTCCACAATGCGGCCGCCGAACTTTTCTCTCCACTGCCAGGCGCGTTCCAGGAATTTTTCACGGCCCAGATCCTCTTTGGTCAGACCTTCTTCCTTCAACGCGTCTACGATTTTGGCCTCGGTGGCGATGGAAGCGTGGTCCGTGCCCGGAAGCCACAGAGCGGAATAGCCCTGCATGCGCTTCCAGCGGATCAGAATGTCCGGCATAGTCTCGTCCATGGCATGGCCTACATGGAGCTGCCCTGTGATATTGGGCGGAGGCATCACAATGGAATAGGGCTTTTTATTGGGGTCCGGCTCCGCATGGAACCAGCCGCCCTTCATCCAAAAATCGTAAATTCGTTTTTCCACTTCGTTCGGCTCATAAGCCTTGGCAAGCTCAGTACTCACAGGTTTCACCCTCCTGAATCTTTAGCTGTCCCTTTCCGGCTCTGCCGGCAGGGGGCTTCGTCCACATTTTCTTTTCTAAAGCCTTATTATCGTATTTTCCCGGTATTTTGTCAATACGCGCAATCCTCTTTTGCGAAGTCCTTTCACAAAACAAGGCGTCCGCCGTTGCCGGCGGGCGCCCTGCAAACTCCTTCTATATCAGACAAAGCCGGCTCCTCACTTGACCCTGTCGCGGTAGATAAAGGTCACGATCTCACACCGGGTACAAGCCTTCCCGGGGCTGAACCGGGTCTCGCTGGTGCCTGCCGTCACCCCGGTGCCTGCCGCCCAGCGAACGGCGTCGGCAAAGTAATCCGTCTCTTTCACATCTTCAAATACGTTTGGCTCCTCCACAGAGGGAGAATTGGCGGCGCGGTACAGGAAAGCCACCGTCTGCCCGCGGGTCACAGTTGCATTGGGGCTGAATCTTGTAGCGCTGGTCCCGGCGGTAATGTTGTTCTCCACCGCCCAGAGCACGGCGTCATAATAATAGTCGCCGGGTTTGATATCGGTAAAGGGATTTACGCCGCTCTGGGGCTTCGGTTCGCCGGCAGCCCGCCACAGGAATGTCACCGTCTGGGCCCTGGTGCAGGATCTCCCGGGACCAAACTGCGTATCGCTGATACCCGCGGCGATCCCCTGTTCCGCAGCCCACTGGACCGCGTCATAGTAATAGTCTCTGCGCCGCACGTCCGAAAAAGCGGAAGGCGGATAATCCGTACCCAAATACACATAAGCGGACGAATTCTTTGCAGGGAACCGGAGCGTGACCCGTTTCAAAAGGCCGCTCCTGTCCTCCGCCAGGTACGGGTCATAGGGGTTTTCCTCAATGTGGCTCGTCTGCTCAGAAAAAGCCTTTCCGTCCACCGCTGTCTGAGAGCCGATCAGGAAATAGTCGCGGCAGATATCTTCTTCGTCATTATCGTCCCAGGTCAGATCCATATTGTACCATTCCCCGTCGTCCATTTTGACGTTGTTCCACATGTGGTCGACGCTGGAGGCCAAAACACAGGGAAGATCCAGATATTCGCAAACGATTTTGAATGCCTTTGCATAGCCTTCGCACACCGGCTCATATTCATCGTTAAAGAGCAGGGCGCTGTATGCTGTATGAGCAAGAGAAGCGTCAGTGTCACCATAGGTGTTCCCCTCAACCAGAATATCGTGGATCATTCCAACTCTGGTATAGGTGTCTGCGGCGGTTTCTGCCTGCGCGGCAATGCTCCGGGCACGTTCCAGCATGGTGTCCCGCATGAGCTTTTCTCTGCCGCCATATTCAAGATAGAAATCAAACATCACATCGGTGATCCTGGCTGAGCCGGAGCTGGTCTGCGTGATCTTATAACCATATCGCATGGAGCGCATCCAGAGAATGTCGGGGCGGTCATAGCGCAGGGCCACAATGGCGGCGCACAAATCTGTATATATACCGGATTCCGTAGAAGCCGAAGCGGAAGACGGGTAAAACTGTCCTCCGGAGATCCTGCCGGTCATAGTGACGCCGGTAATGCCCTGTACCTGCACCAGCGCCCGGCGGTACACTTCATTTTGATATTCCACCTGCGCGGCGGTAAGCAGCCGGTCGATGGTGATATCCTCCAGAGCCCTGTAGCAGGCCTTCGCCCGGGTACTGAGCTGGCTGTACATGTCTCCACCGTCATAAAGGGCAGCAGAGGGCACGGAAAGGTCAGGAGCCTCGCTGACAAAGGGGATCCCTTCGCCCAGCGTTTCCCGGTTTTCCACCATGGCCTCGTAGCCGCCTTCACCATCGCTCGTCCGCTCGATCTCCGTCTCAACAGGCAGAGCGGACAGGTCTTCCGCAGCAAGTCCATTCAGCGGACAAACCGCCAAAAGCAGCGCGGCGGCAAGCAGGCCGCACAGCAGCCGGTTTCCGATTCTTCTCATATACAAACCGTCCTTTCTCCCCCGCTTTGCGCACACCCAGGTAATACCCCGCAGGGTTTCTTTAATATCATATTTATTATCCCTGAATTCCCTGTCAATGTCAATCTCTAATTTCTCCAAACCTGTTCCATAAGAACTGGAAAATATTTTCAGGTCTTTCTCCGCAGACACATTTTGTTCGGCCGCTCTGGGAAATTTCCTGCCGTTGCACGCGAAAAAAATCCAAATAAACTGTAAATTCTTTCCAATTGCCTTGCAATGATGGGAAAAGCGTGGTAAGATGTAACCAATTTGTAACTTTTTCGACGGACGGTCCAACCGTCCCATATTTTACAGAAATGAGAGGGATTTACCCATGACAGGAAAAATCAGAAGAACAGGAAAGAGAAGACTTCTTTGTCTGCTGCTGGCCGCCACTCTGCTGTGCGCAGCAGGGATCCTGCCCGGTTTCACCGCCTCTGCGGCAGGCACGCCCACCTCGCTGGGATTGGCGGAGCATGGCATCAAGGCACACCGGGACGGCTGGAAATACGTTTACGGAGGCAAGGGACAGGTCATTTCCGGGGCCGTGAGAGGCACTGACTGCGCCGGTCTGCTTTATTCCTATTTTTCCGACATGAACGCCCTGGGAAACTGCGGTGCGGGAGCCACTTCTCAGGTAGAAAACAACTGCGTGTTTTCCAATGACATCAGCGAAGGGATCCCCCGGATCCACGGTCTTGCCCTGACCATGCCGGATTACAACGATCCCGGCACCGGTATCTATGGGCACATCGGCATTTATATCGGCAACAACGAGGCGACGGACAACAGCGACACCAATTACAACATGCGCAGAGAGCCCGTGGTGGGCAGCGGAAGAAACTGGACCGCCTGGCATGTGTTCGACAACGGCCTGAAATACCCGGTAAACGGCTGGTATGCTTTGGACGGAAAAATGGTTCATTACACCAGCTATGAATACGACGTGAACACCGTGACAGACGGCTATACCATTGGAAAAGATGGTTACGCCCTTACCGCCTCCGGAAGCTTCGCTCCGGTGGATCCCACTCTGCTGAGCACCCAGTACGCCTCCGCATCTCAGGTCAAAGCCTACCTGGCCGCAAAGTACAGCGGCAGGGACAGCACTTACGAGCTGATCTACGGCGGCTCCAACGACGATCCCGCCCCCCAGTATGACGGAAAGATCACGGGCAGCGGTGTGCGGCTGCGGAAAGAGCCCAATACCAGCTCCGGCATCATCACCACCATGGCACGGGGGACCGGCGTAAATATCCTTGGGGAATCTGCCGGGGAGCTGGTGAATAACGGCGGCGCTTCCTCCAATATGTGGTATTCCGTCACGACCGCCGGAGGCTACAGCGGTTATGTCAGCGCCCTGTTCGTGGAGCGCGTCACTCCCTCCTCCCTCTCTGCCCCCGTTATTGAAGCCGCAGACGGTTATGTTTCCATTACGGCGGCGTCCGGTGCGGGCATTTACTACACGATAGACGGCTCTCAGCCCAATGAAAACTCCATTCCCTACACGGGCCCTGTTTACATGACGGGCTATACCTACAGGGCTATCGCCGTACAAAACGGAAGGAAAAGCCCGGTCTCCACAGCCACCGTTCTTTCAAACAGCAGCGTGTTCACGGATTTTACTGCCGACGACTGGTTCTTCAAAGCTGTTGATCAGGCTGTGGAAGCGCAGATCTTCCGCGGAAACGGCGACGGTACCTTCACCCCCAATCGGAAGATCACCCGCGCCCAATTCGTCATGGCCCTTGCCAATCTGGACAGAGTGGATCTTTCTCCCTATACGGAGCGGACAGGCTTTTCCGACGTCACCAACATGGACAACACCATGAACCGCGCCATCGCCTGGGCGGCGGACCTGGGGATCGTAAGCGGTTTTCCCGACAACACCTTCCGCCCCGGGGAGACTATCAGCCGTGAGCAGATGTGCGTCATTCTGGCAAACTATGCCGGACTTGACAGCGATGACTCCTCTGCGCGCTTCGCCGACGACAAGAAAATCAGCGGCTGGGCAAAGGATGCGGTGTACGCCTGCCGCGACAACGGTCTGGTAAGCGGCATGGGCGGCAATAAATTCGACCCGAAAGGCACCGCCACCCGCGCTCAGGCCTGTGTACTGACCGTGAATCTGTACCGGAGATAAGAGCTGGACGATCCAGAGCAAAAGAACTATTTTAAAAAGAGCGGTATGATGTTTTATCATACCGCTCTTTTTAAATCGATGTTGCCGGTTTCTGCCCTCACATCATCTGCGCGCCGGACAGGTACGCAAAGAGATAGATTCCCAGGAAAACGGCTTCGGCACTTTGGAGGAACCGCTTTACGGCCGGTCTTTCCGCCGTCAGCTTTGCCAAAAAAACGAACAGCGGGAAGCAGCAGGACAAATATCTCCCGGCGCTCAGCAGCCACGAAAGCGAATAGGTGGCCGCAAAGCAGCAAAACGCATAAGCCAACAGGCTGACCGGGGTTTTCGGGTCTTTCCCCGCGGCCAGCAGAACCGCAAGGACCGCGAAGAACAGGAAAAACGTCGGCAGCCAGATGCTCCAGCCGATAGCGGTATTCAGATTTTCAGCAGCAAACCGCCCCACATACCGCATGACCTCCGGAAGCGGCATAAAGCCCTGATACCAGTGCTTCTGATGCACCATAAACGCCGTCGGACTGCCGTCTACGGCGGCATTTAGCAACAGGTAAGCGCCAGAGCCCAGCAGGGGCATCAGCAGCGCAGGAACTTTTCGAAGGGCGGCAGTCACCTTCTTCCTGCGGGGCAGCTCCAATTTTCGGCTGGAAACGATCCACTCAATCAGTGCCGGAACGATCACCAAAAGGCCGGTCATGCGGGTGAGGGCTGCGCAAAATCCCCATGTTCCAAAAAGCAGCCACTTTCCCCTGTGCGCGTAGTAACAGGCGGCGGTCGTAGCCAGCAGAAACAGCCCCTCCGTCATTACGAAACCGAAAAACAGGGAGAAAGGAAACAGAGACAAATAGACAACGGAATCAGCCGCGATCTGGCTGTCGTAATATTCCCTGACCAGCTTGAAGAGAAAGCAGCAGCCTCCCGCGTAGCAGAAGCTGGAAACGGCGATCCCGGCTATGACTGTGTTCGGTATCAAAAGCCGTATCAGGCGCACCAGCCATACATATCCCGGAAAGAAGACCAGAAAGAGGTGCTGGCCGTTTTCCGTGTACCCCTGGTAGCCCTTGTCCACCAAATTGGCGTAATGGACTGCGTCCCAATGCTGCATTCTCTGAAAACATTCGCCCAGGGAGAGTCCATGATCCGATTGAAGCATTACGGCTGCAATAGAAGCAGCCAGAAGGACAAGCCGCAGCCCAAGAGACAGCAAAAAGATTTTCCCCGTATCGGATACCCTTACCCGGCAGACCGTCCGTTCTTTTTCTATGGATTCTATGGAGGAAGCGGCGTGCCTGGAACTCCTTGGCACAGCTCCAAAGGTCCTGAGGCAGCGGTAAAGCAGCAGGCAGGCCATAAGCAGGACCAGGAAAAGGGAAAGCAGCTTCATGTCAATTCTTTCCGAGTCGTATCACGTTCCAGGAAGCAGGAGCCAGACAGCTTTTTAAAATGCCGCCGTCCTGCTCGTCCCGGTCCGTGACAGTTTTGGGGGCCACGGGCTGGCTTTCTGCGCTGTTGGTGGCAAAAAGATCATTGTGCTCCAGAACGATATGCTCTTTAAGACGGTAGCCTTCAAAACTCCGCAGATCGCTTTCCAGGGTGATGCTGTCCTTCAAATCTCGATTCACAGCAAAGATGGTCAGTTCCTCTTTTTCGTCATTCCACACCGCCGCGGAATCCACGTCTGTCACGCCGGCAAAATCCCGGGTGTCATGCCGGGAGGCCCGCAGAGCCGTGGAGAGGGCGATCCCTCTGCCGTATCTGGAAGCATGCAGATAGGGATAGAAGATGGTCTGCCGCCAGGCGGGGCCGTTTTCCTCGGTCATAATAGGGGCAATGACATTGACAAGCTGAGCCATGCAGGCCATGCGCACCCGGTCGGAATGCTTCATCAGAGTGATGAGCATCAGGCCCACCAGCAAAGCGTCCTCAAAATCGTACCTGTCCTCCAGAAGATGGGGGCCCACACTCCAGGGCCGGTTCTTCATGGTGTCGTCGTCCTCCGCATTGGCATGGAACCACACGTTCCACTCGTCAAAGCTGAGCATGATATCCTTCTTTGCACGCTTCTTGGCTTTCACAAAATCGCAGGTGGCTGTTACCGTTTTGATGAAGCGCTCCATATCGTCGGACTGGGCCAGGAAGTTTTCCGTGTCGTTAAAACGGTTGCCGTAATAGGTATGCAGCGAGATAAAATCCACACTGTCATAGGTTTCTTCCAGCACGGTGGCCTCCCACTGGGGGAAAGTATCCATGCCGGTATTGGAGCTGCCGCAGGCCACCAGCTGAACAGAAGGGTCTATCTGCTTCATGGCTTTGGCGGTCTCGTCCGCCAGACGGCCGTATTCCCAGGCGGTTTTATGACCGGTCTGCCAGGGACCGTCCATTTCGTTTCCCAGGCACCAAACCTTGATATTGTGGGGCTCCTTCACCCCATGAGAAATTCGCAGGTCGCTGTATTTCGTGCCGGAGGGGTGGTTGCAGTATTCCAGCAGATTGCAGGCGGCCTCTATCCCTCTGGTGCCCAGATTTACGGCCATCATCACGTCGGTCCCGGCCTTTTTTGCCCAGCCTGCGAACTCGTTGACGCCTACCAGATTGGGCTCGGTGCTGCGCCAGGCCAGTTCCAGCCGGCGGGGACGCTCCGCCACAGGACCCACGCTGTCTTCCCAATAGAAGTTCGAAACAAAGTTTCCGCCCGGGTAGCGGACGATTGGCACTTGGAGCTCCCGCACCAGGTCCAGCACATCTTTCCGGAAGCCGTCTTCATCCGCGGAAACGTGGCCCGGCTGATAAATGCCGCCGTATACCGCCCGGCCCAGATGCTCGATAAAGGAACCGTAAATGCGTTTGTCGATGCGGCTGATTTGAAAATCTTTTTCCAATGTGATTCTGGCAAACTTTTTTTCCATAAAAAATTGAATTCCTTTCCCATTGCAAAATGGCTTTTTCAAGTCCATGATACCCTGAATTGTCCGAAAAGTCAATTCGATTTTTGTGGAACCTGCCAAAAATCGAAGAGCAAATTTGGAAAAACACCTTCTTCCTTTTTTGAGGTAAATGCGTTATTCTTAAAGAAACCGCAGGGCTGCGCCCGAAGGAGGAGCATATGGAATTTGGCGATTTGATTGCCGCCGCTTTGGAAGTGCTGAAGCCCCGGCGCATATCCGACAATATCGAAGCGGGCGGGGTAGCCGCCGCTTTGGTAACAGACAAGGGAAATGTTTACCGGGGCGTGTGCATCGACACCGCCTGCAGCATGGGGTTCTGCGCCGAGCACGCCGCCGTTGCCGCCATGATCACCGCCGGAGAAAGCCGGGTAGAAAAAATCGTAGCAGTAGGTTGGGACAAAAAGATCATGCCTCCCTGCGGGCGCTGCCGGGAATTTCTCATGCAGCTGGGCAATCCGGACTGTCAGGTGATGGTTCGGGAAAACTGCGTTGTCCCCCTGCAGGACCTGCTCCCCTGCTACTGGAACGAGACCAATTGAAACCAGAAAGGAAGCGTTTTTTATGAAATTGATACAGCTGCGCACGAACCACTGTATTCAGCCGCTGGGCCTAGCCCTTGAAAAGCCCATTTTTTCCTGGGTAGCAGAGGAAACCGATGCAAAAAAGCAGGCCGCGGCCCAAATCGTCGTAAAGGACGATGCGGGAAAAACCGTATTTGACAGCGGCCGGCGAGAGGACATTTCCTCCCTTGGCTTTGAAGCAGACATGGGCCTTGTCCCCCGCACCCGGTATACCTGGGAAGTCACTGTCTGGGCAGATAACGGCGACAGCGCCAGCGCCGGGGACTGGTTCGAGACGGCGAAAGAAAACGAACCCTGGCAGGCAAAATGGATCGCCGCCGATTTCGAAGACAAAGAGCGGCAGCCCCTGCTGGCAAAGGACTTCACCGTGACAGGGGAGATCGCGAGCGCCCGGGCGTATGCCTGCGGCTTGGGGCTTTACGAACTGGAAATCAACGGCAAAAAGGCTGGGAACGAATACCTGCTGCCCGGCTATCACTGTTATGACGCCAATCTGGAATACCAGACCTTCGACGTGACCAAGCTTTTGAGCACCGGGTCCAACACGCTGGGACTTTCTCTTGGACCGGGCTGGTACAAGGGCGACATCGTCTTTGACCGTTACCACGACCTGTATGGCGACACCATGCAGGCCATCTGTGAATTGCACATCACAAAAAAGGATGGCACCGAGCAGGTAGTCGTTACCGACGAAAGCTGGAAAAGCTACCCTTCCCCCGTTGTGTTCAGCAATATTTACGACGGCGAACATTACAACGCTCAGGAAGAGATATCCGACTGGTCCTGCTCTCACTGCGAAATGGAAAGCCGGGGTGTTGTCATACGAAACGAGCAGACTTCGCTTACAGCGAGACTGAGCCCGAAGATCGTGAAAAAGCGGGAATCTGCCCCGGTGGAGATCCTCCACACGGAGAAAAACGAGACTGTTTTGGATTTCGGCCAAAACATGACCGGCTGGGTGGAATTTTCCTGCCGGGAGCCCGCAGGGACCGAGATTGTGCTGACCTACGGCGAAGTGCTGCAAAACGGCTGCTTCTACCGGGACAATCTGCGCTCCGCCAAGGCGGAATACCGCTACCGCTCTAACGGGAAAAGCGCCAGAGTCCGCCCGCATTTTACCTTTTACGGCTTCCGCTCTGTGAAGGTGGAGGGCGTAAGGGACGTGCGGCCGGAGGATTTTACCGCCTGCCATATCCGCTCGGACATCGACCCCATCGGCAGCATCGAAACGGACAACCCGCTGGTAAACCGGCTGTTCCAGAACGCCCTGTGGGGCCAGTTTGACAACTTTCTGGACGTTCCTACAGACTGTCCTCAGCGAGACGAACGCCTGGGCTGGACGGGAGACGCCGCCATCATTTCCTCCACCGCCTGCAAAAACATCTATATGCCCGCGTTTTTCCACCACTTTGTAAGCAACATCGGACACGAGCAGAACTGTTACGGCGGCTCCGTCCCCTTCTTTGTCCCCGCGCCGAAGCCGAAAACCGAATCGGGCGCTCTGGGAATTGATCTTGATCCGGCGGACTTTATGTCCCTGGCTCCTGACGACAAATCCGGTCTGAACGCCGCACTGGAAAAATACCCGCCGCTGAAAGCCGCTTTAGAGCATCTGGCGCCGGAGGACCGTCCCGCCTATCTGGAAAAGGTCGTACAGGAAAACATGTCTTTCATTAAAAGCAACGACAAGGGAACCGCCATCTGGAGCGACGTGGCTACCATGATGCCCTGGGCGGTCTATGAAAATTACGGAGACTTGAACTTGCTGCGCAGGGAATACCCGGTGATGAAGACCTGGGTGGAGCGTATCCGCCGGGACGATG
Organism: uncultured Acutalibacter sp.; assembly: GCA_964642055.1. GTDB lineage: Bacteria > Bacillota > Clostridia > Oscillospirales > Acutalibacteraceae > Acutalibacter. The sequence goes on from CAZXLM010000036.1 coordinate 10,211, forward strand.
AGCTGGACGGCGGCCGGGGCCTGTGGCTCCGGGGCACCCAGCTGGGCGACTGGCTGGCCCTGGACCGGGAGGACGGCGACACTCAGAATCCTTTTGGCGCAACGGACCTTGCCTATACCGCTACGGCGTTTTACTGGTACTCTACCTCTCTCACCGCCAAGGCTGCAAAAGCCCTGGGACTTACGGAGGAACAGAAGGAATATGAGACCTTGTGCGAGAAAATCAAAGCCGCTTTCCTTTCGGAATATTTCCAAGCCGACGGAAGTTTGAAGATCCATGAGACCCAAACCGCCTGTGTGCTGAGCCTGTTCTTCGGCCTGTACCCGGAGGGCAGTCGGGATAAGGTGCTGGATACCCTGCGGGGACTGCTGGAAAAGAACAACATGCACCTGAATACCGGCTTCTGCGGCACGCCGTTTTTGTGCCGGGCCCTTTCCGACAGCGGCGCGAACCAGGACGCTTACACCTTGCTTCTGAACCAGGATTATCCCAGCTGGCTGTACGAAGTCAAAATGGGCGCCACCACCGTGTGGGAGCGGTGGAATTCCATTCTGCCGGACGGCTCCATCAGCGGCACGGGCATGAACAGCCTGAACCATTACGCCTACGGCTCCATCGTGGACTGGATGTACAGGAACCTCTGCGGGCTGAATCCCTGCGAGGGTGCGCCCGGCTACAAAAAAGCGCTGATCCGTCCCATGCCCGATCCTCGGATCCGCTTTGCGAAAGCGCACATGGAAACCGCTTCTGGAAAATACGAGATGGAATGGCGCTATGAAGGCGAAACGCTGCACTATTCCGTAACTGTTCCCTTCGACTGCGAGGCCCGGCTGCTCCTTCCCGACGGCAGAGAATTTACCCTTTCTGCCGGACGATACACTTTTTAAAAACAGCTGTGAAAAAATCCCCGGTCCTTCCATGAACCGGGGATTCTTCATATCGTGCCGACCGTCCTGCCGCAAACTCTCAGGCAGCGGTGGAGGACGTGGCGGCGGAAGATGCAGCCGCAGAGGAGGTTCCCGCTGCGGAAGAAGCACCTGCTGTGGAAGACGTGCCGGCGTTGCCGCTGCATGCCGCCATCGTCAGCGCCATAGCCAAAACCATTATAGCTGCGATTACTTTTTTCATTTTGAGTTTCCCCTTTACTTTTAATTTTTGAGTCCTGCGCAGGCGAAAGACTTGCTGTGCAGTCCCTCTATAACGGTACTGAGTTTACCGCTATTTTATTACAAAATCGCTTTCTGTTTTTTAAAAATTCCTTACCGTCTGCCATCAAAATATGAATTTTTGTTACAATTTAAGGAATGCTCACAAAAGAATTTTCCGATGTGAAACAGTTTTTATCAGAACCGCTTTCAAGGCAAAATAGCCGCGGCTTCCTGCCGGGTCAGATATTCATGCTCCACCATCAGGGCGATCACCTGGCGCTGACGCTGGCCGGCCAGATCCGGGTTTTCCGCTAAATCATAAACAGACGGGGCGTTCGGAATACCCGCCAGCAGCGTGCTCTCATATTTTGTCATATCGGCCGGTTCCTTCCCAAAATAGGAAAGGGAGGCCGCCCGCACCGTATAACAGCCGCTGCCAAAATAAATGCTGTTGACATACAGCTCAAAAATTTCGTTTTTGCTGTAGTGCGCTTCCAGATCCCACGCCATAAACACTTCCGCGATTTTCCGGGTGAGCTTTTTCTCCTGGGTGAAATACAGATTCTTCGCCAGCTGCTGAGTAATGGTGCTGCCGCCCTCGTCAAAAGACCAAGTGCGCAGATCGTTCCACAAAGCCCTGCAAATCGCCAGCGGATCCACGCCGCCATGCTCGTAAAACCGATGGTCTTCCGCCGCGATCACCGCATTGCGGTAGACCTCCGGCAGATCGTCGAAGACTGTGTAGTCCTCCTGCGCCCGTATTTGAGAAACACGCTGCGCAAGAGGCGTTTCCTCCAACGCTTCCGCATAGTCCGCATATCCCAAAACGGCCAGCACTCCGCCGCCGCAAATGCAGACGGCCAAAACGATCAGAAGCAGGCCGCGCAGAAGCTTTAAAAATTTTTTCACAGGACAGACCTCCCTTCCCTTCATCTGTCCTGAGTTTATGGGAAATATCTTGCGAAATTCCCGCGGTATTTCTTACGAAAAAACGGAGCCGCCTTTCATTTCTGTAAGGTTGTGTCCGGGTGCGCAATCGTCCCGGCCCGCATGGCCTCATGCTCCTTCAGCAGCTCGTCCCGAAGCTGCCGGGCATTCCATTGCAGATTGGAGGTGGTGGCCACGGCTTTCAGCGCCACCGGCGGGATCTTTTTTCGACGAAAGCCCTGCAAAAAAGCGTTCATCTGAGAATTCGCCAGGCCGGACATGACCAGCATTTCCTCTGTAAAGGGTTGCACAATCGTTTCAGACTTTGCCGCTTCTCCCTGCAAAAGTTCGGACAGCGTGCAGCCGTATTCGTCGGGTGAAACACTTCTGACCCGTATCTTCAGGGGCAGGCACAGCAGCTTGATCCTTCTCCCCTTTTCTGTATCCAGATTGTAAAACAGAACCGTAGGCGCACTCATATTCTTCTCTCCTTTTTGCAAATCTGATAGAATACTAGCATGGCGTTTCTCGCTTTGCAAGGGCTGAAAGAAAATCCGTCTTGAAGGCCACGCAAAAAAGCTGCTGGCCGCACTGGGGGCAGGTGAAGATCCGCAGCTGCCAGAGGCGAGCCTGCCGGATCAGGCCCGTCATCGGCAGCGAGACCTTTCAGGCCATTTAAGAACAAGTGAAAAAACGCAGAAGCATGAAAAGCTTCGTTCTGCCGCGCGGCGGGACGAAGCTTTTCATACAGCGATTTTCCTTTCAAAAGCCCAGCTGAACCCCTTCGGAGAAATCAGCCGATCAGCATGCGGCCCTCAGGAAGGATCGGGTCCCCTTCTCCCCTGCGGCGCATCATGATGGACAGACCAAAGGACACCGGCCCCACCCGTCCGATAAACATGGTAAAGCACAGAAGCAGTCTGGAAACAGGCTCGAGCTTCGGTGTGACATTTGCGGAAAGGCCCACCGTGCCAAAAGCGGAAGCCGCTTCAAACAGGCAGTCAAGAAATGGAACAGGCGGATTCAGATTGCTGATGATACCGGCGTCTACAAAAACCACAAGAAAACCCAGAATCGCCACTGTCAGCGCCTTGTGAATCATGTTTGAAGGAAACCGGTGCCCCAGCACCACGGCCTCCTCCTTTCCCCGCATGGTTGAGGCCACCGTCACCAGCAGCACCACAAAAGTGCTGATCTTGATGCCGCCCGCCGTAGAGCCGGGACAGCCGCCGATAAACATCAGGATACAGGTAAGGACCTTTGAAAAATCCCTTTCTCCGGAAATATCGGTGGAGAAAAAACCCGCGGTCCTTGTATTGGCAGACTGAAAAAAGGCGGCGTTGAGCTTCTCAAAGAAATTCAGGCCTTTCAGCGTATTGTTGTATTCCAGCAGGAAAAAGGCGAGCGTTCCCACCGCCAGCAGAATGACCGTGACCCGCAGGCATATCTGGGAAAAAAAGCGAAGCTTTGCCGTCTCCCTGTGACGGAACCTGGGGGCAATTTTGCACTGGTAGATATCCTGCACCACCACAAAGCCCAGGCCGCCAATGATGATAAGCCCGGCAACGGTCAAGCTGACGAGAGGATCCCCGGCAAAAGCGGAAAGGCTGGAATTGCCGGGAATAAAACCCAGAATATCAAAACCTGCGTTACAATAGGCAGATACAGCCACAAATACAGCCGGCCACACGCCCTGTGAGCCAAAAGCGGGCACAAAGCGCAGCATGAGCAGCCCAGCTCCAACAGCCTCGCAGCCAAAGGTAAAGCCCAGCATCAGCTTCATCAGAGCCGCCGCGTCCAATACGCTGCCGCCGGATGCTTCGCTGGCGAGCATCATTTCCCGGATCCCCAGCCTGCGGCGAAGGATCAGGGTAAAACCGATGGCAAAGGTGGAAAGGCCCAGCCCGCCCAGCTGTATTAATGCCAAAATGACCGCCTGGCCGAATACGGACCAATGCGCTGTAGTGTCCACAACGGAAAGGCCCGTCACACAGGTTGCGGAAGTGGCAGTGAAAAGCGCGCTGAGCGGGTCTGTCACGCCCTCCCTGGAAGACAGCGGCAGCATCAGCAGAGCGGTCCCTACCAGAATCAGCACCAAAAAGCTGACGACGATGATCCGTACCGAAGCGGTATTTTTGATTCTTTCTCTGATCGTCTGTCTACCGGAAACAGCTTTCGGCATACACTCCACTCCCCTTTGGCTTCCAACAAAATCAGGCGAAAAGTTTCTCCGCGGCCCTCAGCTTTTTCAGGGCGACCAGCAGCGGCAGACCCAACACATAACAGACCGCCAGCTCTCCCAGCCCAACAGACAGGGCACCTGCGCCAAAAGCCGTCCACGAAAAATCTGCCCAGGCAAATCCTGCGTCAGACAGGCAGGCCACCTCCAATCCCACGATAAGGGCGTTTGCCAGTACGGGAGGCAGAGGCGCAAGCCAGGGGACCCCTTTAAACTCCACTTTCGCCGCGGCGCGGGTCCCAAAAGCCGCCAGCAGTGTCGCCGCCGTGCCGAATATCCAATCCACGACCCCCAGAGGACTGCCAAGGTTTGACAAAAAGCAGCCCAGCGTCAGGCCGGGTATGGCAGCCGGTGTGAGAACTGGCAGCACGGTCAGCGCCTCTGAAAAGCGGAACTGCACCGGGCCGTAGGCCAGATTCACCCCAGCAGCCGCCCAGGTAAGGACGGCATACAGGGCCGCGATCACAGCGCCCTGCGCGAGAAAACGGACTTTCTTCTGTGACTCCATAAAAAATATTCCTTTCTTCCGAACAGCAAAACAGGCTGAACGGGGAAGCGGTTTTCCCGCTTCCTTAGTTTTTATTCAGGTCTGCATTTCTCGGCAGACCGCGGTGAAAACCGCATTAGTTAGGATACACTCTTTTCCCTGAAAATGCAAGGCCGCGTTTTAAATTCCGCTTCCAGCTTTCTACAGCAAAGGCCCCCGGCAAAGCCGGGGGCCTTGAAGTGACTGCTGTAAATGCGACCGCTGTCTCTAAAAATCAATACATCTCAGGAGCGGCGGGAGCGGGGGCCGGAGCGGGCTCCTTGATATCGGCCACAAGAGACTCGGTAGTCAGGATCGTAGAGGCCACGGAAGAAGCGTTCTGCAAAGCGGAACGGGTCACCTTGGTGGGATCCACAATACCGGAGTCGATCATGTCCTGGAACTCGCCGGTCAGAGCATTATAGCCGTAGCCAACCTTATTTTCCTTCTTGAGCTGCTCCACGATAACAGAACCCTCGATGCCGGCATTGGCCGCGATCTGGCGCACCGGCTCCTCCAATGCCTTCAGCACGATGGCAGCGCCGGTCTTTTCGTCGCCTTCAGCGGAATCCACATAGGCCTTGACGGCGGGGATCGCATCGATGCAGGCGGTTCCGCCGCCAGCCACGATACCTTCCTCAACAGCGGCCTTGGTAGCGGCCAGAGCATCTTCAATGCGCAGCTTCTTTTCCTTCATTTCAATTTCAGTTGCGGCGCCCACCTTGATGACAGCCACACCGCCGGCCAGTTTGGCCAGACGCTCCTGAAGCTTTTCCTTGTCGAACTCGGAAGACGTGGTTTCGATCTGGGCGCGGATCTGGTTGACCCGGGACTTGATATCCTCGGAGCTTCCGGCGCCGTCTACGATGATGGTATTCTCCTTGTCGACCTTGACCTGGCGGGCGCGGCCCAGCTGGGCTACCTGCGCGTCCTTCAGTTCCAGGCCCACTTCTTCGGAGATCACCTGGCCGCCGGTCAACGTGGCGATATCCTGAAGCATTTCCTTCCTGCGGTCGCCAAAGCCGGGAGCCTTGACGGCAACGCAGGTAAAGGTGCCGCGCAGCCTGTTGAGGATCAGGGTGGTCAGCGCCTCGCCCTCAATGTCCTCGGCAATGATCAGCAGCTTTTTGCCGGACTGTACCACCTGCTCCAGCAAAGGCAGGATTTCCTGAATGTTGGAAATCTTCTTGTCGGTGATGAGAATGTAGGGATCGTCCAGCTCCGCTACCATTTTGTCGGTATCGGTAGCCATATAAGGGGTGATATAGCCCCGGTCGAACATCATGCCTTCCACCACTTCGCTGTAGGTCTCGGCGGTCTTGGACTCCTCCACGGTGATGACGCCATCGGAAGTCACCTTTTCCATAGCCTCGGCGATCAGGGTCCCTATCTCGTCGCTGGAAGAGGAAACAGCCGCCACACGGGCAATATCCTTTGTACCGGAAACCTTGTGAGAATTTTTCTCAATGGCCTCCACGGCAACGTCGGTGGCCTTCTGTACACCTTTACGCAGCACCATGGGATTGGCGCCGGCAGTGACGTTCTTCATGCCCTCGCGAACAAGCGCCTGGGCCAGCAGCGTAGCAGTGGTGGTGCCGTCGCCCGCGATATCGTTCGTCTTCGTGGCCACTTCCTTGACCAGCTGTGCGCCCATGTTTTCATAGGGGTCTTCCAGCTCCACTTCTTTGGCGATGGTGACGCCATCGTTGGTGATAAGGGGAGCGCCGAACTTTTTGTCCAGCACCACATTGCGGCCCTTGGGGCCAAGAGTGATCTTGACCGTGTCTGCCAGCTGGTTCACACCGCTCAAAAGAGCCTTGCGCGCATCCTCGCCGTAAATGATCTGCTTTGCCATACTCTATCGGTCCTTTCCTGTATTAATCATATAGTTTTAGTTTGATTTGCGTGTTGAAAAGCAAAACCTGCCGAATAAAAACCAGTTCATTTTACTAACCGCAACGTTTCACGGTTTTGCGAAGCAAAATTTCGGCTTTACTTTATGGCCGAAAAGTGAAACTTGCTGAATAAGGCAGAGCCTTATTCTACTACTGCGAGAATGTCAGACTGCTTCACGATGGTATATTCCTCGCCGTCGATCTTGACCTCGGTGCCGCTGTATTTGGCGGAAATGACCCGGTCGCCTTCCTTCAAATACATTTTAATTTCTTTTCCGTCCACCTCACCGCCGGGGCCAACAGCGATAACCCGGGCGATCTGGGGCTTTTCCTGAGACTTGGCGGCCAGAACAATGCCGCTCTTTGTGGTTTCCTCGGCTTCTTCCGCCTTGATGAGGACTCTGTCAAGAAGTGGTTTAACAGTCATTGCATACACCTTCGGCCCATGTTGATTTTTCGGTTTTGGGCCGTTCCTTTCTCCCCGGAAAAATCATATGTTTTCACGCCTCCCGGGGAGAGCCGCTAAAACCGCGCGGAATCCGCGCGAAAAAGGGAATTCACTTCCTTGCGCCGGAGGCGTGACAGCCGTTCCGGTTTCTCGAGGAATTAGCACTCCTTTTCCTCGAGTGCTAAACTTATTTTAGCCGCATGGTCAGGCAAAGTCAATACCTTTTTTAGAAAAATTTAACTTTTAACAAATCCTTCATATTTGTCTTTCCTCAGACGAGAACACTTCTGGAAAGAATCAAGGTCGACCGGGCAGCAGGGCCGAAATCCCGCGTCATTTCACCGCACACAGCACAAAGGAGGCGCCGGGCCTTTGGGGCCGGCGCCTCCTTTTGCAGAGCTTTCAGAACAGTAAGGAACCCTTTATTCCGGCAGCCTCTTATGTTCCCAATCTTCCCTTTTCCCGTCTGCCGCAACATATATCTCTTTCCATTCCGGGTACTCCTCCCGAAGCAGTGAGTAGCACACATCGTCCATGATCTTTCCATCGTTCCTTCGCGTAGCATGACGCAGTGTGCCCTCGCGGTGAAAACCGCATTTCTCAATGACCCGCCGGGAGCGGCTGTTTTCTGCAAAATGGCTGATCCCCAGCACATCGGTTTTTTCCCACTCGAAAGCGCGGACAACCATAGCGCGGAGAGCCTCCGGCATGTAGCCCATGCCCCAGCAGTCCTGGCGCAGCTCATATCCCAAGGAAAGGCTTTTCACATGGAAACGCCGCAGATCCGACTGAAATTTGATGCGGCCTATGACCTCTCCCGTTTCTTTCAACGTAATAGCAAAGCAGTCTTCGTTTCGGATATCCCTGTTGAAAGCGGTCCTGGCCTTTTCCAGGTTGTTCAGCGCCTCCGCTCCTGCGGGGATCATCACCTCCGGATCGGACATGAACTGCACATACGCCTGAAAGTCCTTCCTCTTCCAGCGCCGCAGCAGCAGCCGCTCCGTCTCCGTTTCTCCCTTCAATCTTTTCAGCAGTTCCATTGCGCCATTCCCCGCTTTTGCCAAAGCAAAAGCTGCTTTGCCTAAGCAAAAGCTTCCTCTCTCCCGAAATTGTAAAACACAGTCGCTGTCAGCCGCGTCCTGCCTTAAAATATTGATAATACTGACACTTTATCATGCCGTTGTAGAGCTTTCTGCGCTTGTCTGCCCGGCGGCCGAACAGCGTTTCAAATTCCTCGTCCGGCGTGATGACGCCATAGCTCCAGCCCGGCTTCTGTTCAAATACCTTTCCCAATATCCCATAAATTTCCCCAGCGGTCCGTACATCCAGCAGACGCTCTCCATAGGGTGGATTGCACACCACGCAGCCGTATCTTTCTTCGGCGGCAAACTGCCGGATATCCCGGACCTTCGCCTGCACCAGATCTCCCACACCCGCTTTTTTCGCATTCTCGGCGGTAAGCGCCACGGCGGCGGGATCGATATCAAAGCCGGCAGCACGGAAAGGCGCGTTGTGGTTTACCATGGACCGCGCCCTTTCCCGTTCCAGCGCCCACAACGCGGGCCTGGCGGTTTTCCAGGTTTCCGCATTAAACTTCCTGTATATGCCGGGGGCGCAGCCCGTTGCCAGCAGGGCCGCTTCTATGGGGATCGTCCCGGAGCCGCAAAAGGGATCGATAAAGTTTCCGTCCGGCCTTACCCGCGCCAGCTTTACAAGGGCTGCCGCCAGCGTTTCCCTGATGGGCGCTTCCGTGGATTCTCTGCGGTAACCCCGCTTGTGCAGCCCTTCACCGCTGGTATCCACCATGACGCTGACCTTATCCTTCAAAATGCGGAAACGGATCTTGTGCATAGGGCCTGTCTCCTCGAACCAGGAAACATGATATTTTTCCCTAAGCCGCTCCACCACCGCTTTTTTTACAATGGACTGACAGTCCGGGACGCTGTGGAGCTTGCTTGAAAGGCTGCTTCCCGTCACAGGGAACTGGTCTTCTCTGCCGATCAATTCTTCCCACGGCAGCGCCCTTGTTCCCTGAAACAGCTCTTCAAAGCTCCGGGCTTCAAATTCTCCCAGCAGAATCAGGATCCGCTCTGCATACCGGGAGCCAATGCTGGCCCGGGCCAATATGGCTTCATCTCCCGCAAACAGCACTCGCCCGTTTTCTGCGCTGACCTCTTCGCATTCCATGTTTCGCAGCTCTTCCGCAACCAGTCCCTCAATTCCCAGCAGGCAGGGGGCGCAGAATTCCATTTTTCCCGTCATAGATTTTCCCATCTCTCCTGCAAAAAGCGGGGAACCCAGCGGTTCCCCACTCCTTTTCACTCTATTTCTTCAGCTTTACTTTTCCGGAATCAGCAGGCCGTAACCACCGTCTTTCCGGCGGTATACCACATTGACCTCCCCGCTCTCGTCGTCACGGAACAGGAAAAATTCGTGGTTCAGCAGATTCATCTGCAAAACGGCTTCCTCCGGCGTCATAACCTCCACAAAAAACCGCTTGACCCGGGCTATGCGCAGCTCTTCATCGGGCTCGTCGTAATAGTCATCAGCCAGCTCCACGCCGGGATCCACCTTCTTGGCCTTTTCCAGCCTGGTCTTGTTCCGGCGGATCTGCCTGCCCAAAGCGGCGACCACATGATCCAGGGCCTCGTTCATCTCGTCGGCGGTGTCCTCCGCTCTGTAGATCAGCCCTCTCTGCTTTACGGTGATCTCCACTGTCTGGCGGTTCTTTTCCACCGTTACAGTAACGGCGGCTTCGGCATCTTCATCGAAAATTCTGTCAAATTTGGAAAGCTTCCTTTCCACCAGGTCCTTGAAATTGTTTCTCAGATTTACTTTTCTTCCGACAACGCTGATCTTCATGATAGTTACCCGTTGTCCCGGGACTGCGCCCGCGGCAGGCTTCCTTTCTCCAGAATTTGCGAAATTGGATCAAAACCTCCTCTTCGCACTTTCATTCTAGCATATTACCTAAAATAAATCAATAGCCATTTGAAATTTGTCTACAGTTTTTCTAAATGGTGACGGTCTTATGGCGCGTTACATGGCAGCCCACATTGACCGCCACCGGAAGTCCGGCAATATGGGTGGGATATGTTTCGATATTCACCGCCAGCACTGTTTCCCGGCCCCCAAAGCCCTGAGGACCTACACCGGTTTCATTGGCCGACTTCAGCATCTTCCGTTCCAATTCCGCATAAAAGACATCAGGGTTCCGCTCTGAAACGTTCCGGCACAGGGCTCTTTTTGCGAGATAAGCGCACAGCTCAAAATCGCCGCCGATCCCCACGCCCAGCACCAAAGGCGGGCAGGGGTTGCCGCCGGCCCGGCGGACCGTTTCCGCCACAAAATCCACAAGGTCCTCTGGTTTTGCCGCAGGAGTGAACATTCGAAGCCGGCTCATATTTTCGCTGCCAAAGCCTTTAGGCGCTACAGTCAGCCGGATCCGGTCCCCCGGCACCATCTGTACATGAAGGACGGCGGGGGTGTTGTCCTCTGTGTTTTCCCGGCGCAAGGGGTCCTTTACCACAGAACAGCGGAGCAGCCCTTCCAGATATCCATCGTGAACGCCCTTATTCACAGCTTTCTGGAGGTCTCCCTGTATGTGGACCTCCTGCCCGATCTCGGCAAACACCACCGCCATACCAGTATCCTGACAAATGGGGAGCTGCATCTCTCTGGCCGCGTCCAAATTCCGGCATAAATCCTTCAAAACAGATCTTGCAAGAGGGTTTTTCTCCTGCTCCGGACTTTCCCGGATCAGCTTTTCTAAGTCACAGGGCAGCTCCCGGTTGGCGGCGATACAGGCGTCCCGGACCGCCGTTGAAATTTCTTCTCCAAAGATCTCCCTCATAAACAGCTTCCTTTCCTCATCAAAAAATTAAAGCAACCGGCCCCCGCAGGGGCCGGTTTTATCCTGTTCAGAACAGACTGCCGGAGGCCCGGCAGTCTCCCAAGCGGGCTGCGGCCGGGATTCTTATTTCTGCTGGCCGCGGCGGGAATAACCGCCCCGGCGGGTATCCATACCGTTGCGCTTGAGCTCGGACATTTTTTCATCACTGGTCTGTTTAAAGCGGGACATCATATCCTCAAAGCTGCCGCTGTCGTTGCGGCGGCTCTGCCACTCGAAATCTCCCGGTCTGCCGGGACCCGGCTGAGGCGCAGGGTGAGGTGCTCTTGGCTGTCTGGGGCCGTTTCCTCCCCGCCTTTGCTGGCCTCCTTCACGGCGGGGGCCGCTTTCCTGACGATGAGGGCGGCGCTGCTGGTCTTCCGGCAGAGCCTTTTTGATGGAAAGGCTGATCTTTCCCTCCTCGCTGACCGAAAGCACGCGCACTTTCACAGTCTGTCCCTCTGAAATGAAGTCTTTGATCTCATTGACAAAGGTGGGCGCTACCTCCGAAATATGGACCATGCCCGTCTGTCCGTCTTCGAAGGTGACAAAAGCTCCAAATTTGGTGATCCCCGTCACCTTTCCCTCATAGATGGCTCCTACCTCAAGCTGCATACGAAGCAATTTCCTCCTCGATTTTTCCTGCTTAAGTGCTGCATATATTGGATACAGGGTCAGTCGCTGCCGCCCACGTCCACAAAGATATGTTCGCCGGGCTTGGCATAATCCAGATCTTCCCTGGCCTTTTTCTCCGCATACTCTTCCAGCCCATCATCATTTTCCAAGGAACTCACGGTTTTCCGGATCTCTTCATTCTTTGTGTTCTGGACGGCTATCTTTGTTTCCAGATCCGCCAGCTCCTCCCGCTTATCCGCGATCCGCATCTGCCAGAAGACTAAAGTGACCAGAGCCGCGCCTGCCACTACAAACAGGGCTACCTTCAAGGGAAGGAAGCCCCTGTACTTTTCTGTTTTGATCTCGCGCAAGCAGGCCGCCTCCCGTCTGTTTTCACAATTGGTCCTCTTCCGGAATTCCTCACAGTATTATATACCGCTATTATATACTGGTCTACATAAGTTTTTCAAGTCTTTTTTTTCGCTTTTTTCGGCTTTTTGGCTGTTTTTTTGCGCTTTTCCACGGGCTTCGGCTTCCTCCGGCGAAAATGCGCTGTCAGAAACACCCAGCCTCTCCGAAAAAAATCGGAAACCTTACAAAAAATTTTTCGAGCCCGCCCGGCTGCCCCGGAAACAAAAGGGCCTAAAGCACTCACCGCCGCCCAGCCTCCCAGAAGCTGGAGCCCTGCTTGAAACAGCCGCAGTCTGCCGTGATCCACTGCCAACGCGGAAAGGAACACGACGGCGGCGCAAAGACAGCAAAACAGCACATCCAGAACCGCTGTAAGGATTTTGCCCGCCCGGGTCAGGATACACACGGCCCGAAACAGCAGGTAGAGGCAGCCCAGAGCTGCCCCCGTGCCAAGGCAAAAAAAGAAGACCCGCGCCGCGCCGCCGCTCATTTGAACAGCCGCCCGAAAAACGAAAGAGCCGTGCCGCTTTCCGTGTACGAAAGAGCCGTTACCTTCCCGCTTACCAGCATATCGCCTGTCTCGGAATTGAGGGTCTCGATATGCAGCGCTTCCCCTTTGATATTGAGCTGGCCCAGCTCCGTCTGCGCAGTGATCAGCTCATCGCTGAAAAAATCTACCCGTCGGATCCCGGTGGCCGTCAGCCTTTCCCGTCCTTCCACGGTGAGCCTGTGCTTCTTCAGAGGAGTTTGGTTTTCCGCCATAGTTCCCATCCCTTTCCCGGCAGGCGCGGCACACAGGAATTGTACGCCGCACCCCGTCAAGAAATGGATATGCTTTTTCTCTTAAAATCATTCCTCCAGCATTTCATAGAGCCCTGCGGCCTCATCCTTTTTGGCGTATTCCGTCACGGAAAGCACCCTGGCCTTTAAAATCCTCTCCCCCAGGGCGATCTCCAGCACGTCGCCTTCCTTCACATCATAGGAAGCGCGGGCAGCCTTGCCGTTTACCAATACCCGGCCGGCGTCGCAGGCTTCGTTTGCCACGGTGCGGCGCTTGATCAGCCGGGATATTTTCAGATATTTATCCAGTCTCATAGCGTTCTCCTTTTCAGGCATAAATCAAACGGACCCGGGAGTCCCGGGTCCGCTGTTTCTTTCGTAAAGCTTACTTGTCCACCGCGTCCTTCAGGGCCTTGCCGGCCTTGAAAGCGGGAGCCTTGGAAGCGGGGATCTGGATCGCCTTGTTGGTGCGGGGATCGCGGCCGGTACGGGCGCCGCGCTCACGGACCTCAAACGTGCCAAAGCCAACCAGCTGGACCTTATCGCCCTTTACCAGGGCCTCAGTAATGGCTGCGATAACAGCGCCTACAGCAGCATCTGCATCCTTCTTCGTAATTTCTGCCTTTGCGGAAACCTCTGCAATCAATTCAGACTTGTTCATCTTAGGACTACCTCCAAAATTTTATTCTGCGGCTTAACATTCCTTCCGTGATACCAGCCGCTGAAACACGGTGCTTCCATGGCGAAAACGGCCTTGAAAGCCTATAACATTTGCAATCATATCATATCCATCCCCGTTTTTCAAGCGTTTTTGCAATTTTTTGT
>CAZXLM010000037.1:0-22524 GCA_964642055.1 uncultured Acutalibacter sp.
CCCTGGCCTACTGCTTAGAAGGCAGTTGCTCTATCCAGCTGAGCTATTGGCGCATATGTGAGGGGCTTCTTTTGGCCCGCAAAGCAGGGAAAACCGCAAACGCGGTGATTCCGACAAAGTTTTAGGCGGTCAGTGCCGCCTTTCGGAGAGACGCGAGATCCTCTCAAACAGATGAAAAGTGGAGCGGGTGATGGGAATCGACAAATGGCAAAACTACGTTTTGTCATTTATGGCTCGCCGACCGTGGCCCAGCCACGGTACCCGTCTCGCCGCTTTGCTCTGAAAATGTCCCACCGGGACATTTTCCCACGAGCAAACCCTCTCGGGTTCGATTCCACCAACCTGGTGGAAAGTGGAGCGGGTGATGGGAATCGACAAATGGCAAAACTACGTTTTGTCATTTATGGCTCGCCGACCGTGGCCCAGCCACGGTACCCGTCTCGCCGCTTTGCTCTGAAAATGTCCCACCGGGACATTTTCCCACGAGCAAACCCTCTCGGGTTCGATTCCACCTACCTGGTGAAAAAGTGGAGCGGGTGATGGGAATCGAACCCACACGACCAGCTTGGAAGGCTGGAGTTCTACCACTGAACTACACCCGCACATTTCGGGACAGTGGTCATTATAACACGCTGTCCCGGCTTCGTCAAGCTTTTTCTATCCGAATCCGCCGTCCTTACGCCTTCAGGCAGCTTCCAAACAGCTGTACATTCTGATCAGCAGCGAGGCGCTTTCCGCGCGAGTGATCAGATTTTGAGGGCGGGCCGTGCCGTCCTCATATCCCGTGAAGATCCCCAAGGCCTGTGCTTTTGCCATAGGCTCCCGGGCATAACCGCTGATCTTCGCCTGGTCCGCAAAAGCGAATCCTTCCTCCGGCTCCGCCTCTACTCCCCTGCTTTCCAGATAACGAACTATCATCGCTGCGGCTTGTTCCCGCGTTATCCGGCCCATCGGGTCAAAGCGCGTTTCGGTAACGCCGTATACCACCCGGTTTTCATAAGCCCAGTTGACCGCTCCGGCGTACCAGGCTTCCTGATTTACGTCCGCAAAGGGAGCCTGGGCGGCGGCCGCCATGTCCGCTCCGTCCAGCCGGGCCAGCACAGAAGCCAGCATGGCCCTGGTCATTTTTCCCTGGGGATCAAAGGTGGCAAAGCCGCTGCCGACAAACAGGCCCTGTTCCGCCGCGCTGCACACGGCCTCCGTATACCAGGCCCCGGCAGGGACGTCGGCAAACAAGTCGTCGCCGAATAAGACCAGGAGCTTCACGTCTTCCTCCAAAAAGAAAGTATAGTCCATGCCGTAGCTCAAAAGCAGTCCGCCGGTAGTATACCAGCTTGCTTCTTCCGAAGCGGTCAGCGTTACCATACCTCCTCGGGTGTAGGCTCCGGCCCCTTCCACCGTGCCGGAACGGGAGGCCAGCACCGTTACAGTCACCTCTGGGGTGCGGTCCGCCGTTAAAGGAAGCAGGCTTCTGTCCCGGGCAGCATTGGCGGCTGTCTCCTGGCTCCATCTCCCGGCGGAAGCGGGCGCGATCCCAAAATGTTCATAAGGAAGATATCCGTAAATCCCCAGCAGCCGGTTGTCCTGCTGGGCGTCGAAAATGTAATTTACGCCGCCCAGGCGCAGCTCTGTCCAGCCGTGATGACCGGTCCAGGTGCCGATCCGCAAAATCCCCGTATGCACATAGCTTTCGATCCCCACATAGCGGGCCATCACCGCGAAAAGGATCCCCCAGTCGTAGCACACGCCGGTTCTGGCCGTCAGCATGTGATAGGCCCTATAGATCATGTCCTTGGGATAAGCTTCCGGCAGGCCGGATTCATACTCCAGATCGTATGTCAGGGTAAAGCAGTCGTAGGCGGGCGCCCAGTCCTGGGAATACCCCGCCCAGCTGTAGCTTACCTGCGTCACTGCCCAGTCATACATGGCCTTGATTTTAGTATAATTGTCCCTGTCTTTATAAGGCGCCACGATCTTTTCCAGCAGTCCGTCCAGCTCGGGATATCCCGTTCTCTGGGGGTGCAGCTCCTCTGCGTTCAGCAGGGTCCTCACCGCACCCATATCCAAAGCGTCCCCCGCCGCCTGAGCAGTTCCGATAGGAAGCAGCCCAAGGCACAGCACAACGGCCAAAAGCAGGGACAGCGCGCGGTTCAGCGTCTTTTTCATAACCTCTCCTCCAAATTCACTCCGGCTGCCTTTTCATTCGGACAGCACATTTTTTTAAACATAACACAGGCAGAAAAGTCCTGTCAAGGTTTTTATGTACAAAACAATATGTACAAGACAAAAAGAAATGAAGTTGTGCAACACGGATTTCACAAAAACACAGACGGAAAACGAGGTCAGATCACCGTATCAGCGACGTCATTACAGAGAAGCCCCGGCGCAGTGCGCCGGGGCTTCTTACAGCCTGTAATTTATGTCTTAAAGTATCATTGTTCCCTGAGCTTTACAAACCGCTCGATGATCGCGGCGGTCTCGGCGCGGGTGGCGGTGGCGAGGGGCGTAAGACGTCCGTTGCCCTGCCCCTTTAAGAGGCCTGTAGACACTGCCCACTTCATGGCTTCTTCCGCCCAGCGGGAAATCTGCCTGCGGTCGGTGAAAGCTTCCAGACCGGAATCGTCTGCAGCTTCGGGCGAACCTGCATAGCGGTAAAGCATGGCGACCAGCTGTTCCCGGGTGACGTTCTTATGGCGGTTGGTACCATCGGAAACACCGGCGCTGACGGCCCATTTCACGGCTTCGTCATAGTTGTGAACGTTCTGTCCGGCCATTTTGGCGATCACGGTCATCACCATGGCTCTGCTGGTTTTTCCGGAAGGATCGAACCGATTGTTGCCCACGCCTACAAAAAGCCTGCGATGTGCCGTAAAGGTCACAGAGCTTTCATACCAGCTTCCGGCCTTTACATCGATAAACATTTGAGACGCTGAAGGAAGCTCCGGGTCGGAAGGAACAGCGGGAACATCAGGCTGCTCGGAAGACCCTCCGGTGGAAACGCCAGTGCCGCCTGTATTTCCTCCGCCTGTATTTCCTCCACCTGTATTTCCTCCGCCGGTATTATCGCCGCCGGTGCCGCCTTCGGAGGATCCCGAATCAGAAAGCACGGTCAGCAGCACCGTAGATGACAGCACACCGTCCTCTGAGGGTGCTGAAACCGTGATCTCGTAAAGTCCGCTCTTGGCTTTGCCAAACGGATCGATGGATTCGACGCAAAGCTCATATTCCTCGGCACTGTCCAATTTGGGGACCATGAAGACACTGACATTCGCTTCCTCCGCATCAGCGGAATTATAGTCCAAATCGGCCTTAAGCTCCTGCTCTTTGCCATCCAGCTTCATTTTAAAAGCAAATACCGGAAACCCATCGGACTCGCTCTGCACGGTCATAGTAAAAGTTGTTCCATCGGTCAGATCGCTCTGGTGAACAGTCTGTTCGGGAGAGGCACATTCCAGCTTGGTAAGGTACGGCACGGAGGCTTCTCCCCCGTGGATACTCCAAAGCTTTTTGCCGCCGGAAAGCTTGCTCGTCATAGCGTAGCCTACCTGAGAAAAATCCGGAACAAAGGTAAAGGACCCTGTGCTGCTTTCCGGCCCCTCGATATAGACATGCTCTGTCTGCACACGGCCGGAACGTCCGCCATATCCGCCAGGAGTTTCAAAGGCGGTGGTTCCTGTCAAATCCTTCGTAACGATAAGCTTTTCCGTACTTCCGAGAATAAGCTTGCCGCCGCCGTAAAATTTTTCCGTAACGATCGGCTCTTCATTGTCGGCAACGTGCAGCTCTGCGCCTTCACTGATTGAAATTTCGCCAAAGCCCGCACTGCCATTTCCGCTTGTAAGCGCCTGGGGATCCAGGGCGCCGGCTGTTACGGCGAGGTTCTTGATTCCGCGCAGAGAAAGATAGGAATTGAGGAATTCCGTGGAAAATGTGACAGAGGTTCCGCCAGCCGCTCCAAGCCCCACAACTTCCCGCACAGAAACATTCGCAAGCTTTACCCTTGTCTCTCCGCCTACGGGAAAGCTGAGATTATACTGGGGATCCGGCGGTTCGTTGATATCAAACATATTGTCATGGCTCAAATCGGGCTCATCCGCGCCGCAGGCGTACACGTTGCCGATCACAATGTTCGTTGATCCGGTAATATCGAGAACCACATCGCCTTCCTGACCGGCGTTCAGCCCCCCGGCGTAGATATCCCCCAGATGAGTCTGTTTGCCGGAAATCGTAACCGAGCCTCCACTTACGGGAGCGGCGCCCATCCACGTTCCATTGGGATTTTTTAATCCGCCCGCGAACACATGGACAAGGCGGGAACCACTTTCCCGCGCGACATTTTTCAGAATAAGGTTATGGCCGTTGGCAAAAATGCCGCTGTGGTATTTATTGACAAATCCAAACGTGATATTTTCAAAAGTCACATCGCCGCCCAGTACAAGGCCGGCGGCACGAGTGGTCAATGTGGCCTGGCCGCTCCCCGCGGGACGCACCGTTACATTTTTCCACACAACATAGGGGCTGACCCCCGCTTCCTCGCGCACATTGATGAAAGCGCCGGAACCGAGAATGTAGATGGTACCGCCGTCCGCCACATTGGCAACGGCATCTTCAAATCGGTTATAGGGATTTTCGCGGCTTCCATCCCCTGAGGTATCGGCATTGGGTTTTGTCGCCTCGGTATAGACCTCCTGCTTCGCCTCCGTGCCCTTGGGGGCAGCCTCTCCATACGCGGCGCTGGGTACCGCCGCAAGAAAAACCAGCAACAGTGCCGCCGCACAGAACCTTTTCCTCAGATTCATATTCCTTCTTCTCCTTCCGCAAAGCAACCGAAATAAGGTGTTGGAAATATTGTATCAGAAAATTTCTCGTCTGTCATCTACAAAATGGCCTTTTGCGGGAAAACACGCTATAAAAACAGAGAGAACCGGTTTCCTGTTCCTCTCTGTTTCTTCCAAAATTTTTATTCCTCCACGAATTGGATGGAGGCGTTGCGTTTGAGAGCCAGGCCTCATTCTGCTTCCACACATTTGGAAATGCCCGCAAGGACGAGGCGTCTGGCGTGGCCGGAAAAATGCTCTGCCGCATACTCGTAAAGCAGGCCCGTGCCGAGCTTTAGAGCTTTGACGGGCATATCTTTTTACTGCTTCTTATGGCAACTTATATCTGTCCATCGAGTTGGGGTGTCAAATGGGCGTCAAAAGAGATTTTTGTACCGCAGCCATAGGAACGGGAAAAGCCACAAAACATAGTATTTATGCGGCTTTGCAACGTTTCTGGTATTCCTTTTTCGCGGCGTGGTGAGCAGATTATTTACTATTTTTTATTGTGTTGCGGGATTCGGACCCATTTTAAATCGAAGAAGTTTCGCAAAGCGGAACTTCAGGGAGTTCCCAAAGCGTAGCGGCGGGAACTCTTTGCCAGCCCAGCCACGTCGCCGCAAGACTCGCTCTTGCGGCGACATTTTATGCAAAAATGCCGCCTATTACGCTCGTCTGCGGCTCCTTTTCGGAAAAAGTCACACTTGCTCCGGCTGTTCGGTTGTAAACGCCCTCACAACGCCTCCGCTGTGCTACCAACTTTTTCCGATTAAGGACCGAGACATCTTTTTTGTATCACATCGTTCTACAAATCCTAAAATCCGCATGGATGCTGGATGATTTTTTCAAAACAAATCAAAAATATCTATTTTGAGCAAAAACCACACGTCGCCGCAAACGCAAAAGCGTTTGCGGCGACGTGGTCGAAGTGGCGAGACTCGACCACATACGCACTGCGTGCACACGTGATGGCTCATCGACCGCCGCTGCGCGGCAGTACCCGTTTCTCCGCTCCTCACTAAAAACGTGCCGCCGGCACGCTTTTTTACGTTCGGACTCTCTCGAGTTCGAGCCCCGCCTAATAAACAGAACCCAGGGCGGGTCAGCTTGCAGCTAACCCGCCCTGGGTTTGGTCGAAGTGGCGAGACTCGAACTCGAAAAATAATTAGTAATAATGCGGTTTTCGGCTATTAGTCCACATTTAGTCCACGATTTTTTAATGTTTCAATATCTATAAAGCCCCAACTTACCTTGACGGTAAGCCGGGGCTCTCATTTTGTCCTCATTTCAGCTTATGCATTCTCCAGCTGATTACGGCGGCCTTTGCCTCCGTGCGGCTGAGACCCAGATCGGTGGAACTGTTGCCTTTGATAATGCCGGCATCGACCATCTCTTTGATGTCTTCTCTCCAATAGACCGGTACCTGCTCCAGCGTGTTGTAGGTAGGTTCCACCTTATGGAATTCCTCCTGAGCGATCTTTCTGACTTGTGCTTCTGTCATGTCATCTTTCTCCTTATAAATTTTATAGTCCCAGTTGCCGTCGAAATTCTTACCTCCGATTACCAACCTGTCCGTAAACTGCCACATGCTGTAAGGCTTCCTCATCTGGCAGTGATCATTGTACTGGGCACACCAGCGGTCGTATTTGTCAAATACAGAGCCGGTCAGATAATTCTCCCACCAGTTCAGGTTTGCGTACACCCCGGCATGGAGCCCGGCCGATTGTATCTCGGAGCAGAAAGCCTGCGCCGCGCCTGCCAGATCGCCGCCGAGAGTGGAAGCGTCCTCCATATCGTACCAAACACCGTAAGCGGGCTTTCTGCCGCCGATGAGCCGCAGGGCGTGGGCTGCTTCCGCCTTTCCACCTGCCGCGTTTGTCGCGTAGGAATAGTGGTATACGCCGTAAGGCACGCCGGCCTCTTCCGCTTTTCTGACGTTTGCTTCAAATTCCACGTCCTGCTGGCCGGGATAGTCGCTACCATAACCGCAGCGTATGATGACGAACTGTACACCGGCCCGCTTCAGAGCGGCAAAATCCACAGAGCCGTTCATTTCCGAAATGTCTACTCCCTTTACCGCCATATGTCATTCCTCCTTATAGGCTTTCATGGCTGCGTCACCGGCAATGGCGGCTCTTGTAAAGCTGTTGTTTTTCCACCAGGCAACGAGAGACGTGACGACCGTTGCCGCCAAGGAAACGATCTGCGCCACGGTGTCATCTTCAATGGGCAGCGGAGAGCGTCCCGCAATGGCAAGCCCCTGATTGACAAGGGCCAGCAGCAGACAGATGGTGCGGGCCACTGTCGCTGCCGTGATCTTTTCTTTTTTCATGGTTTTCCCCTCCTTCTACATTCCTAATTGTCTTGCGAAGAATCCTATAATGGCGCTAATCACCGCCGTGACAACGTACCCCACGACATTTCGCCACTTTTCGCCGTCCCGGTTTTCAAGAGTTTCCAGCCGTTCCCCTTGCTGCTTCTGTTCGTTGCACATCAGCTCTATACTTTGGGCCAGCTTCGATACCGATACGGTGAGGCTGTTGATTTGGTCCGTCCGCTCTTCCAGCAGCTCTATCCGCTTGTCCTGCCGCAGGTGGGCTTCCTCCATGCGCCGCCGAAACTCCTCGTGCTCCGCCCGTGTGATGGGCGCACTGTTCTCCATCTCTTGCCCTCCTTTTGGAAAATAAAAATACTCCCTGCCTTGACATGCAGTTATCCTGCGTATTCTTCGCCTGTGATTTCTTTGTATTTCTCCGCTGAGACAGCGCCGCTTTTCACCCGGCCGGCGAGAATTGCTTTGACGGCCATATGGCGTGATGCTGGCATTTCCTCCCATGTTTTTGTTCCTGCCACAAGCCTGTTTGCCCAAATTTCATTCACAGGGTTTCACCTCCTTCCTGGTGAATGGCGGCGTCCAGCTCGCACACAGCGTCTTCCAGCGCGGCCATGCGATTATCTGCGGCCATGTCCTGTTCACACATGGCATCCTCAATAAAAGCTATGCTTTCTTCCGGCGTAGGTTTGTTTCGCTCCGCTTCATAGGCGGCTTGTCCCATTTCATAAATCTTTACCGCCTCGGCATAGGTATCCGGCACATCGGCCACCTCGATACCGTCCAGCCACTCATAGGCGCTGCTGTCGAGGGCCGTAACTTCGCCGTTATGGGCCTCCGCCACCGCTGCGGCCTCGCTTTCCGTGTTGCAGTATTCAATCTGTGTCCGGCTTTCTTCCGCGCCGTCCTCATCAAGCCAGGGCATTTCTTCCTCGTATGTAACGCTGAACCGGTATATCTGTATTTCCCGACCGTATAGCCTGAATGGATATTGCATGGCTTTTTACCTCCCTTAGTTGTATTTGTTGTTGACGAAGGTGTTTCCTGTTCCTCCTTCTGATACATAGTTTTTTCCCCAGATCATATTTCCTAAAATCAGATTGTTATTGTTTCCATTTCCGGACAAAAATATGGTTTTGTCGATTGCCGGGTCAGCGCCGATAACGGTGTTTCCAATTATCAAGTTGTTTGAACTTCCTGTCAGTTTGACGCCTTCTAAACTCACAGCTAAAGATTTTTCTCGAAACACACATGTATTCAATGCTACAATATTGTTTTTAGAGTTATACAATTCGATCGTAGTGGCAATATCTGTTGCGTAATACGCTCCTACTATTGCGCAATTTTCTGAATCGCTCAGGAAGAGATACGGAGAATTGTTTTCTGCAACACTTGGCCCACCAAGTATTAGCAGTCCTTTACTGTTCGTGATATACTTACATATGCAGCCGATCATAGTACAATATTCCATTGAATCGCCGGAAACATTGCACCCGTAAAAGCGAGAACCATATGCCCCTTCGTGTGCATCATGTGATCTATAACTAATATCAAGTAAACATGAAAAGAAGTTGCAGTTTTGAATCTTTCCAACACCACGGAATATTATATTGTGAAGTTCGCAGTTTTCTTCCATTTCGACTTTTACAGAACTTGAGAGTGTGTTTAACGGAGTTCCATAAAGCATGTAGCCGCCTTTGGACGTCGTGGGAGATCCATACACTTGCATTCCTTGGCGAAATTTTATAGAACCGCTTAGATTGTAAGTACCTGCAAGAAAATATATCCCTATATTTCGAGAGTAGGCATCTTCTATAGCGGCGGATATTTCAACATTATCACTTACCCCATCACACAAATAATCGCAGTTTTCGGTAGTTCCAGTAGCGGTTGAAGTGCCCACAACCACGCAGGTAGCTTTTGCGGAGCCTGGGATATCTTTTGGGGTTAGCTTGATATCGCTGCTCAGGGGAAAGCCGTTCACCTTACGGGTCTCCGGCACGGCCCCCAGCCCGGCGGGGGTCAATCCCGCAAAAGCCGCCCCTATGGCATTGGCTGCCCTCTGAACGGCGTTTACCTGTTCCATGAGATAGTTATAGCCGTGTTTTTCGGATAGACCCACATCAGCCCCGGCAGCGGCTATCGTCTGCGTGTTCAACCAGTTTTCCGGCAAATCGGCAGGTAACGGATTCGCAATAGGGTTTTTAGGCATTTTGTGTTCCTCCTTCGTTGACCGGGATTTTGTGTTTCATAACGACCGGATCCGTCACCGGCACATAGACCGTGGATTCCGTCAGCACCCTCCCGGCGGAATCCAGAAGCTCCACTTTATTGATTACGGCCGTATCGGTCGGATTTACGGTGTATTCAATTGTGGCCGTATTATTCGCCGTAGTTTTCGTGAGTGCGGTAATGACAATAGACCCATTCACCCGCGCAGAAACAATATCGCCAGAGACAAAGCCGGCAACAGCCTGCAACATTTGATTTTGTATAGAGGGGACTTCCGGCATTTTGATCACTCCCTGATCTTCCAGCGCGACAAACGGAGACATTCCCAGACCCCAGCCGCCCAGCCGATAATTATAGATGTTTTTCGCTAAAGCAATGCTTTCAGACAACAAAAGTCCGCTTTCCGTATATGGAGTATTGCGGTACACAATATGGGCAGGCTTGATTTTCCCGATGGTATAAGCTACCTCGGTAGCATATTCCTGGTTAACTGCGCTGGACTCGATATAAAGCGTATAGTTTGGGTAATCCACTCTTACCGTCCACTGGCCTTTTCCAATCAATTCATCGAGCTTTTGGTATAAAAAGCCCAGCGAAAACGGAGGACGGATAGAAATGCGGTTCAAAAGACGGCTCCGGCGGAAGGACAGGCTTTCCGTCGTTGGATCGGGAACAATGAAAAATATTTTTTCCCACTGTGAAATGGTGTCTTCATCCATATCCTGAAAAAAGAAATTGGAAGAAACCGCATGAATTGCCTGTGCCAACGCCTCAAAGCTCTGCCCTTCCGCAAGGCAAAGCTGCTGATAGTCCAATATCTCTCTATACCATGTCGGCAGATATTGCAAAAGGTTTGTATCAAACTTCATTCAGCGTCACCGTCCCTATCGCCGGTACTTCCTGCGTCTCTCCTGTTTCTACCAAATGCAGATCTTGCGCGGCTCCATTGATCGCTACATTTGTGGCATTTACAACGCCTGTAACAGTAATAATGGCAGCTACTATACGGGACAAATACACATCCGCAGCGTACAGCACCTCAGTTTGTGAGACAGGATTCCCCCATTCCTTACGCACTGATAACAGATACTCGGATATCACGGTTTCCACCAATGGTTTTACCTGATCAATGGTATATCCAGCCGCCAGGGATAGCGTAGCGGATATGTTTACGGATACACTCGTTGGCGCCGTTATGGTGACTGTAGCGCCAATGGGGGCGATTCCAAGCCCTTGCCCTTGATTCGGAGGTGGATCAATGACGTTCTGCACATTTGTGATCAGGGCAGAACTTGCCGGATTGTAATCTGCCCCTAACACGGAGCATTTCACTGTTCCCCCTCCGCTCCATGTAGGATATATCTGCACTGCTCCCACGCCGTCTATTTTCAAAATGGCTTCCCGATAAGAGGCTATATTCCCTCCAAATGGGCGTTCATTTAGCGCCGCAATGATCCTTGCCCGGAAATCATCATCGGTTTCCTGATCATCTCCCGGTACTAAAATATCTGTAAGTTCGCAGGAAGTAAGTCCTTCCACAAACGTGATAGGCAGAATCGGTCCCACATAATCATTTCCGATAATGCCTACGGTCTCTGCCGTGAGCTGGAATTGTAAAGGGCTTTCGGTAGCGCCTGTTACGATAAAATTGATACTGTTTTCTCCACCAATGGTTGAAAATCTGGCTCCAATAGGCACCCCAACGTTAAACACTCCCAGCCGAACGGCAGCAGATGCCGGATACCGTGAAAGCCCAGAAACAATGGCCAGTTTATCCAGTGAGTCTCCCACCGCGGTTTCTATGAATCCGGAGCCCTGCACCAAATTGAGCGATAAATAGAAATCTTCCAGAGCATATGCCGCAGGGCCTAACGCCGTTTGCATAAAAGAGCCGTCCCGCTTATCGTAAGTATCCGGCACCCGATTCAGCATGGCCGCTAAAATGTTTTGATAGGTCTGATCGCTGAAATCTATCACTCTAATACCACCTCCAAGGATTGCGCAAAAGCTCCATATACCGTATTTACCGTAAATTCAGCGGTGAGCACTTCCCCAGTTACGGTAAAGGTAAAATCCCGAATCCCCAGGATCCGGCTGTCAACCGAAAGAGCGTCTTTTACCCGGCGCTGTAATTCCGCGCCAACATAGCCAGGGTTCTGCCCTAAAAGGCCATTCCAGGATATCCCGAAATAGGGGGTATAGATCTGCCACTGAAACCGTTCTACATTGAAAATAACCTCTACCGCCTGTTTTATTGCTTTTAAACCGTCAGCTGTTCCGTGTATGCTGTTGGTATCCGAGTCTTTCCACCACGTGAAAGACGGCTGATCCGCGAATTCTATATCCTGGATATTGGTTTCCATTTCTGGCGTGATTGGCATTTTTAATCACCCTCTACCTTTGAAAGAACAACAAACTTCTGGCCGCCCTGAACCCGCAGCATGATGACCTTATCTCCCGCTTTTAAGGCTTCGGTGATTTTAACGCTGCCCAGGTCTACTGGCCCGGTTCCGGGTATGTTCACGGTGGGCAGGTCTACCGTATGAGATACAACCGCCCATGTGAGGATCAATACTGGTGCTCGTAAAGGAGCCATTTGTGGGTTTATGGTTATCTCCAAAGGGGAGGCTTTTTTCACCGTCCCTATAGAAATATCTGTGGGGGAGCTGGCCCGAACGGTCTGAGATATCATCTGCTGTATAACGTCTTTCAACTCCATAAGCTCCTCCTAAATCGCCATTGTGTCAAAGCTCATTGTGTGCGTGTCGTTGGAAAATGTATGCGTTACCTTTTCCAATAAAACGTATTGCTTCAAGTGTATATCGCCCAAAGTTGCGATTTCCATAAACACCAGAGATCCAGCTCTCAGACCCAACACGCCCAGCGATTCAACGTTCAGGGTGCGCATTCGCCGATTGTAGTATTTCAGCTCCGTTACCGCCCTGGATTTGATCTGAGCGGCGTTCATGTCATCATCAACCTTTTGGTAGAGCTGCAAAAGTCCCCACCTCTTGATATTGTTGGAATCCTGGGCTATATAAACGTCCGCCTTTCCAGTTTTCTCGTTGGCCTGTACAAGCTTAATGCTGTTGTACGTCTGTTCGTCAATATCGGTTTTATAGGTATACTCCGTTACTAAGGATTCGTCCCCCAGGACAACATCTGTTTTCAAATTTGCCGCCTCTTTTAGACATATACCCTTCCCATCGTCAAAACATATATATATTTTGCCCGTATTTAACAACGTCTGCTGGATTGCGTCTGCGATAATATCGAGGCATGTTTGTTCTTCCTCGATCAGGGAGGGTATCTTATACCCTGTATCCTCTATCTCCGCAACGTCCAGTTGGTAGTCAGCGGCGATTTGCTTGATAATATCCCCTGCCGTCTGACCATAAAAGGCATAAGACGCAGAGGCTTTTAGATACCGCAGTCGGTCATAGCATGTGACGGTTATTACACCCCACCGATCTTTAGATTTGGTGAAAATCCAGCCGTAAAACACGAGCTGCCCATCAACGGAAACTCTTACAACGTCGCCCTCAAAAAAGGAAATATCTCCTGTTTTCAGAATGGTAAATTCCAGTTTCCCCGGTGAGCCTGTCCGATCCGTAGTATAGGTGAATTCCTGAACTGAATTGGAAACCTCATAAATTTTATTCTGGTGAGTGGCTATAACAAATTCAGTTTTCAGAAAATCACCCTCTTTACTTCACCACTTGCAGATTTTCCTTTTTGATCCACCCCAGCGCCCCGCCGCTTTCCGTTGTGATATGTACGGGATACGCTCTTTTGGGGTCGGTGGTCACAATGCGGCTCACCTTGCACCTTTTCCCGCTGGCCGTCCCGTGCGGTTCGTCTCCATAGCTCGAAAGATAGTAATTTCCGTTTGCCATCACTGTACAGCCCACATAAAGCTGCGCAGGCGGGATTTCTCTGGTTTTTTCAGTTGTGGCCGTTTCCTTTTCCTGCTTCTTCTCAATCGTCATGATCTTATGAGAATAATCCCGGTACTCTTTCAGCTCCAGCGTATAGTAGAAATCTCCGGTCTCTCCTGCCCTCTCTTCGTACTGGAAAGAGGAAACCAGCACCTTAAAGCCCGAATCGCCTGTAAAATAGGGCTCTCCATTCTCGTAATACCTTACAGGGGTGTAGAGAATGGGAACCCGGTCATTCATCGCCGATTCGAAGAATTTGATATAGAATTCGGGCGGTTCAAATTTCCCGGAATTGAGAACATAGAAAGCGTTCCTCCCAGGGAAGAAGCTGGAAATAGAGACGGTTTTCTGCTTTGGGATCCTGGGCACTGTAACAGCGCCCAGACCCAAAACATTATAGTCCGCATTGTCCCCCTCTTTTGTGATGGGCAGCGTTTCCGGGTTTATCGGAAGCCTTATTACCAAGTTGTCTCTTGTGAAGAACAGTCCCCATTTAATAGCCATAAGCGCCTCCTTAATACACCCTCGCGGTCGAGCGGAGCGTTCCAGCGGAAGACTGCTCTATCAGGATGTCCCGGAGAGTGTCAGCCAGGGCCTTTTTGTCCGCTTCGCTGTCCCCGGTATTCTGACCGCTAATGTTGATAACAGGGCTTTGCGTCGTCAGGTTTATTTCATTGACATACCGCCGCTGCGCCAGGTCCACAAGGGATTGCAATTCCTCATCAGACATCTGCACTTCTTTTTTGATTGCCGATACATCTGAACCGAGAGAACCACCGACGCTGGAATTGATTCCTCCCACACTGCTGGGAATATT
This sequence comes from uncultured Acutalibacter sp., assembly GCA_964642055.1. Taxonomy (GTDB): domain Bacteria; phylum Bacillota; class Clostridia; order Oscillospirales; family Acutalibacteraceae; genus Acutalibacter. Next base: position 14,137 of record CAZXLM010000037.1, read on the forward strand.
CAGCCCGCCTGCTGTCTGGGTCAGATTAAAATCAGAAAGTGAATCTCCAAAATTTGAAGCCTTATTCCCCCAATCTCCCATAAGCTTTTTTATATCATTGGCGTCTTTCTTTTGCATCTTCTCTACAACGTCTTCCTGCTCTCCAAACGTATCATCTGCCCAGCTTTGTATACTGTCAATCCAGCCTCCAACGGCTCCGGCTAAATTAGAACCGAAAATGGCGTCAATCGCGGAAGCAAGGGACTGTAAAATCCCAAGCACGAAGGAAGCGAGGTCCACAAATAAGTGCCCTATTGCACCCACTGGATCATCAAACACATGGGCAAAGAAATTGGCAAAGTCAGCAATCAAATTCCAAATATCTGCCACAAGGTTATACCCTAAAGCATAAAGCCACGCTGCTGCCTCACCTATCATCTCAAATGTATCAGAAGCAGATTCACCCGTTGACGTAAACGCCATCACTAATCCGGCCAGCAACGCAATCAACATTACTAACGGCAAATTGGCTAACATAGTAGCAACAGCGGTAAACATCATATACCCTGCAAAAGCAAGAAGCAGCATGCCAGCCACCGCCATTATTGTATCAAAGTTATTTCCAATAAACTCAACCAAACTTGAAACAACATCAAATACAAAGGAAATCGCCTGTCCCACTGCCTGTCCCACAGTATACATACCAGCGGCAAATTTTTGACCCGCCGGGCTGTTCAGCGCTTCATTCAGCTTGTCAAACCCCGCCTTCAGGGAATTCAAAATTCCAATCAAACCTGAATTTAAGAAACGTGAAATAGAATTCTGAAGGTTTCCCCAACTTGTTTGAACTTCTTCCGGCGCAACTTTCATTGTATTTTTGAGGTAAGAAATAAGCTTGGTTACAGACAAAAGGGTAGCTGAGAATCTTAGTGCCTGGCTCTGTAAGGCATTGAACGGGTTCATATTTTTTAAACCGCCCATCAGCTTTCCAAACTGGCCGCCAAGATACTTTCCTGCTCGTTTTATCGCATTTCCAAAACGGCTTACGCTTTTTTCGGTTTCATCAAATTCCGCTGCTGCCTCTTCAGCAGATTCACCTGCATCGTCCACTTCGCCGCTAAATTCTTCCACATTGTCGGCGACCTCAGAAAAAGCATTTGAATTTTGAGATATCGCATCAAGCTGCTCCGCAACTAAAGCTGCGGAATTTTCAAGCACGCCTATCTGAGCGCTTACCCTGTCTATTTGCGTAACCATACGATTGTATGTAACTGTACCGGCATTTCCGGATTGCTCCATCTGTTCCAAGCTTTGAGATAAAGCATCGAATTTTATTTCGATGGAAGTTAATTTGCTTTCAAGTGCCGCTTGTTCTTTTAGCAGTCTCTTTTCAGCTGATTCAACACTTCCAAAACGGTTTATCAAATTATCCAAAGAAGGTGAAACTTTGTCTTCCAGAGTAAATTTTTCCCTGATTTCCGCCATTTTCTCACCTCTATTTCTTTACTTTCTTCTGCTCCTTCTTTCTATTCTCCACGTCTTTTAACACAAGAGCGAAAACCAGTACCCTTTCCCGCAGTTCCATATTTAGAAAATCAGAGGGTTTCCAACCGAAATTCCAAAAACAGTATTCATAGGAAAAAACTTCCCAGTCTCCGCTCTCTATCAGTTTTTTGCAGATTCAAAAACATCTTCTGAATCATTCAGGCCTGAGATGTCCGTAATCGCATTGAAAAGGCGTTGATATTCTCCAGCTGAAAGCATTTTAGGAGCAACAAAGGACGGGTCAATAACTCCATATCCCTTACACATTTCCTCACTTGAAAAATCAGGCACCAGCGTAGCGGCCAAAACAATTTCGCGGCCGTACTGGGCATTGTCCCGGTATTCCACTTGATTTCCGTTTACTTTTTTCGTTTTTGTGGCCTTTTTGGCTAATTTGTCATTTTCCTCTTGCGTCAGTGACCGAATCTTAAAAGGCACCGGCTTGCCGTTTTCGTCCTGGAATCGCTTTGAGATAACGATCTCCTTTTCCTGTACCGGCCCCTCTACGGGGTGCAAAAAAGCATTGAGTTTGCTCATGAGAGATACCTCCTGAATTTAATTTCCGTACCGTGTCGGCTCGGTGAAGCTTTCCAGCAGCTCCACGTCTCCGACGTTAAACTCAAAGTCGTAATTGAGCATAGATTCTTCAGAATCCAGAATAGACAGCGGGATCGTCCCTGAAAGGGTGCAATCATAGTAAGCGATGGTCTGCTGCCCAATGCCCGCCGCCGCATCATCATTTGAAATCTGTAGAGAAAAAACTGGGGAAACCCCAGTCTTGATGTACTCTAAAACCATCAGGGTAAATTCAACAAAACCATAGTACACGTTCCCTTTGCCCGTGATTTTTACGCCTGCAGATTTACCTTGAACTTTTCGGGTGCCGACGACTTTCATTTCCTCGGAATTGATCTCCGCTTCCGTTGTAATATTTTTCATACCGGCAATAACCCGGTTTTTTCCGTTCCGCGTGAAAACGATATTGCCTTCCGCGCCGTTGACCGTGTTTTGTGCCAATAAATACTGAGACATCTATTTTTCCCTCCTTTAGGATACCGTAACGGTCATGTAAATCTTCTCGACGGAATCCACGGTCTGAATGGTTAGGTTGATCACGATGGAATCGTTATCCTCTCCGGGAAGAACCTCCACATCATCGGCCGTGAAATTCTGAATAGCCTGCTGCCCCTGCAAGGTCAACATATAGTTGACGATGGCGCTCTTGAACATCATGCGCCCGGCAGCGTTGTTATTGATCACGCCGATATAGTTCGTGGAAAATTCCTTGTACACATCGTTTGCGATGGTATTACATAGCCGGATCGTGCGGTTCTTCCGGTACACCTTGCCGATATCCTGAGTGTAGGTGGTCAGGGTATTGATATCCTGTAAAACCTTCACCGCGCCGTCTTCTGCAAAGAGCACCCATTTTCCGGCATTCAGGGCAGCGGTCTTTTCACTGTTTGTCAGGGTAGGCGTTACTTCCACTGCGGTAGGATAGGCTGCATAGGTCAGAGATTCGTTGTACCCGGCTGCCGCCAGTACTCCACCGGCCCACCAGCATACTTGTTCGGGAGTAAGCGTTGTACCGTCCTCCAGGGTCACCCCGGATACCGCATTGACAACAAAACGGCTGTCCGCCCCTGCCATATTGGCGGTGACAAGCTGCGCGTACTGCCCGTTTTCATTCGCAAGCCTTTCCACAAAATTGGCAAAGGCCGCCTGTGTGGTGGAATCAGAGCCGTCATAAATCAGAACATCGAATTTATAGGGCTCGATGTTCGTAAGGAACGTAGGATACGCCGAGGCCGCCACCGTTCCATCTACGCCGCCGGTCAAGGCGGTTCCGCTGTTTGCGGTAAGGTTTCCTGTGCCGGAGAAAGAAACCCAGTTGTTTGCCGTAAGATCTGAGATCGCTGCAACGGTCTGAGCGTCCTTTACCTCTCCATCTACAATGGTAGAGACGGTAAAATCAGAAGATCCCACAAGCGCCGCAACCATCACGGAAATATCATTCCCCCTAGCGCCGGGATAAAGGGCGGTAACGGTCAAATCTCCCAGCGTCGCAGTGGCCTGCGCCGCCCCTGTTGCACTGGGTCGATACAGCAAAACCTTTCTTGCCCCGGGGGTTCTGTCCGTCCCTCGGAAGATCTCCGCCAAAAAGCGGGCCTGGGGGGTATTGATCGTATAGCCGCAGTACGGGGTGGTATCCGTACCGTTTTCGATTTCCACTACCTTCCCCACCGCGCCCCAGCTCATAGGCTCACAGATCGCCACAACTCCCCGCTGCCCTACATACAGGCCCAGCCCCGAATTGCTCCGGAACCGGATATAGACCCCGGGAAGCACCTTGTTTTGGGAATCAAAAGTCCCACCTGCCATTTACTTTCCCTCCTTGAAATAAGCTTTGATTTTCTTCTCCGCCTGAGAGAGGGTGTATTCTCCGCCCCCCAAAATGGCCTTGAGAAAATCCTTTTGATAATGAGAAAAGGCCTTGCTAGAAAGCAAAGCCTCTACGGAATATTTTTGTTCTTTCACTCGATAACCTCCTGCTGGTATTCCAGCCGTTCCATTGGGTTTTTGGTTTCCTGCGGCTGAATCCACACTCGGATTTCAAATTTATAATGCAGGGCGTCCAGATCCAGCGTCCATGTCCGATCATATGTCAGGATCACAGCGATTTCTTCTCCTTCCGTGTATGGAAATGAATCCAGCGCCATGTCGAGTTTCTCCGCTGCGGCAAGATATTTCTGGTGCATATCCGGGAGGTTGTAATCCTCTAGATAGGTCAGATCAAGGCCGATTGTACGGAAAAACCGCTTCCCGATTTTGCGTTCAATAGAAGCGTATCTCTGCTGCAAAAACATTGCCGGAATGGTGGTTCCCTGTTGATTGGGATCTTCAAAAAAGGTCACTTCGGGAAAGATCGGGGCCAAATAGTCGGCCAGTGAACGGGCGATATTCTCAATGGTAAATGTCATTTCAACAGCTCCTTGATTTTTTCGTCCAGAACGGCTTCCGCCGTTTTCTGGTAAGCCTCTTTCGCTTTGTCTACCATGAATTCGCCTTTGACATACTTTGTTTTGTTACCCACCACAATTCCCGCATCCGCGCCGGGGTCGTATTCCAGCAGCCCGGAGCCCTTGTTGATGTAAAGCCCCGGAACAAAATGGCGATCCATACGGTGCCCGTCATTGACGAAAGAAGCATATCCCACATTGTTTGCCAATGCTGTTTCGTAACCGCCTTGCACAATTTCAGGCTCTGTTTGACTATCAGTTGCCCAATGTGCTTTTAATTCTCCCGTCAGGGTATTTGTGCCGAAATGTTCTCCCCTTCCGCTTTTCGGCGGAGTTGCTTCCGTGGCCGCCTCTACAGCCGCTAGAGTTGCTTCTTTGGCCGCATTGTACAGGATTTCAGGAAGATCAGCCTGGGCTTTTTTCAGCTGTTGGATCCGTTGCTGGAGGCTCACTGCTTTGCTCATCCTTGATCCTCTCCTCCTGCAAAAGGGAAATTTCCTGGTGTGCCAGGCCCGGCATGATCGCGCCGAAAGGCTCAAAATAATAAGTAGGGTCTCCCGCAAAGGCGCGAATGACCGCAACCGCCTTCCCTAGCTTCCCGCCCCGCCGTATCATCAGCTCATCGCCGGGTCGGATATCGATCCCGTTGTCGCAGGCCAGCTTAGAGGTCTGATTATACTCGGCAGCCGCAGGCTGTGGTGTCATAGCTTTCGTGTCGGAACGGTAAACCCGGCAGAGGACGCCGCTCAATACCTGAGTTCTCTCCTGCCGGGTCAAATTTCCGTCCTTTGTTTTTACCACGCGGAAAACATCCGCAAGGTCGGTGTACCAATCGCTGTAATTCATATCACGTAGGCACCTCCTAACCCTATGCGCATGGCGCGGCTTGCCAAAATCTGTCCGTATTGGGTGGCGTTTAGATCTCCCCAGCCAGCTGTGGCCTTAGTCAACGCGTCCGTATCGTAGGAAACAGAGCTGTCACCCAGGGTCGCAGAGGAAACCACGCCCAAAAGTGCCCCGCTTGCCGCCGCCTGCCCCGGCGTCTCTGAGAAATCAGAGTACGTGCGCAGATACAAGGTAGCATAGTGCGCAACATAAAGCCCCGCCGCATATCTCCAGCCGTCAAGCCATTTGTCCGGCTGAATTGCACTGTTAGCCTCTCCTATGAGCATTTCCAGCATAGCTTCAGGCACCAGGGAAACGTAAGTTATCTCCCCGTCTTCCCCGGTTTCTTTCTTAAAAAACTGCGGGAAATCCTGCTGGAACATCTCAGCGGTGTAATTTCCCACCGAATGGTCGATGTTTGCCGCTGTGGTCTTTACCCCAAAAAACTGAGGCTTTCCCCAGTAGTACATTCCCGCGCCTCCTCACTTCTCTTCCGGCTTCCTTCTGCGCACTGGTTTTTCCTCCGCGTCCGCGATATCCTTATCTTTTTTGGATTCCGGCACGCTGATCTTTCCGTCCTTCACCAGCGCTTCAAAATAGGGCGTTTTAGCCACCCAGTCCGGAATCTCTCCTACAAATCCACACTGTACCCGGTATGTTTTGCTGCCGTCAATGCTGGGAAGAATAACGTTCCTTTTTGCCGCAATAAACATCTGTACCCTCCTTAAATGCCGTCGAAATAGGCGATGGAGGTAGGATAGAAGATCTCCACCTCAGAGAGGTTTGCCATATAGGCCGTGTCATAGCAGACATTGGAAACGTTGGGGGCCGTCATGATTCGGCTCAGCGGAACCAGTTCTTCCATTTTCACAAAGCGGTCATGGTTCACATAAACCACCATGCGGTCAGTACCACCGGTGCCTGCTCCCTTGTTCCAGCGGGTAGCGCCGATATACAGGCTTCTGCCATTCTTGGCGGCGACATTGTTTTTCAGCACATAATCCATGATGGTTTCAGTTGCCAGATCTGTCACCATCGTGTTCAGGATATAGGTGTACTGATCATAGGGCAGCAGGATATGATTCGGGATAGCGTCCTCATCGTAGCCGTTCGCTTCCCACACCGCCGTGATTGCCTTGTTGATGTCGTTCAAAATCTGCGCGGGGGTCTTGTCTGCCCACTTCGTGGAAGAAGTGGTTGCACCGTTCCCGGCCACGGTGGTTTCCACAGCATCGGGGTTGTTGATCAGGCCGGTGGTGCCGTATTCCTCGAATCCCAGGTATACGTTTTCGTCCTGGTGCTTATCGTAAGCCATGCGGACGCCGTCATTCAGAAGCTGGTCAAGAGAGCGCCCGATGTAATTGGCCCGCTGCATATCTACGAACATCACCCGCAGGGCCGCAGCGAATACATGAGCTTTATAAAGCCCCTTGTCAACAGAAGCCTGCACCGTGGGAATACCATTTGCCCCACCGGCAGTCACGGGACTTGCCCCAGAGCCTCCGGTAATGCCATAGGCAACGGACATGGCAGAAGCATAGTCCACCCAGCCGCCGCCGGTCTTGATGGGAATATCCCTGGGGTAGGTAACAGAAGTCAGGGGCTTACGAATCAGGGGATCACGCTTTTCCAGTTCCGATACCAAAAAAGCGCCCCCGCTTGCAATACCTGCAGCGTCCATTGTGGGAACGCCGCCAGAAGCAGGCGCACCTCCCAGGTTGGGAGTAAATACTCCGGCGTCAAAAGTGCCCATATTTTTCATAGCCATTTCTTTTTTCCTCCTTATGCGTTGTTCATGGTCAGAATGCGGAGTTCTGCCACGCCGTTGGGATCGGCAGTGCCGGCCCACTGACAATTTGTCAATTCCACAGTGTTTGCGGCGGTGCTGTCTGCCTCTGCTTCCAAGCCGCCCACCACAGCAGAAGGGGCAGCGGCATTGGCTGCAACACGGAGATACACTTTCCCGCCCAGCTTGGGGGTACCCTTCTGGCAGATCACATTGATAGCGCCTCTCTGGAACGTGGGGACAGCCTCGCCAGGCGCATACTGCCCGGCGCCCTGCGTCAGATAGGAGAGGGCGGTCTTGATCTCAAACCCGGCAATGCCTACAAACAGGGCGGCGGTATCCCCCGCGCCCATCGGCACTACTTCCCCTTTGGTGTTGTATTTCAGGGGAGTGCCGTAGACAATGTTGGCTGTACCGCCGGCCGGTCGGGTATTGACGATCATATCAGGCTGCCGCGCATAGCATCCGGCAAAGCCGTGGTTCATTTCTTTTCCGATGATCTGAGGGTTCAGTCCCATTTACTTTTCCTCCTTTGCAGTATGGGGATTTCTTGCCGCGTAGATGGCCTCCTGCTCTCTATAGCGGGATTCCAAATCCGGGCGGCTGTCGTTTGCCTTTTTCGCGTTTTTCTGAGCGACCCCCAAAATATCACTCATTGTGGAGCTGTGGGCGGTCAGGGTAGAGATCAAAGCGTCCGTCACTCTGGCGCGCTCCGCTTTGTTGGTAATGGCCGCCACGGCAGGCCGCATTTTGCGGATCACCTCAATGGCGGTGTCGCGGGATACGCCGCAGGCGTCCTCTTCCATTTCATCAGCAGGAACGGTAACGGCTTCTTCCTTCTTTTCAGGGGTTAGCTTCTCCAGCAGATGGTCGAGATCACTTTCATCGGAAAGTTTCTTTTCTTCCCGGTCGTTCTTGTGCTCCAGGCTTACAAGCATTTCGATCACTCTATCCAGCTTGCTGCCCAGATCGTCCCCCTTCGGGGCCCGTTCCACCATCACGTCTTTTGCGGGTGCGGCTTCCGGCGCTTTTTCTGCCTTTTCAAGCTTTTCAGCGGGTGCGGCCTCCAGCGCGTCAGACGCAGTTTTCACAAGCCCCTCCATTTCTTCAGGGCTTGCGTCCTTTGCCGCCATTCCGAGGGCGGTAAGGACAGCTTTTCCAAATTTGTTCATG
>CAZXLM010000038.1:0-22422 GCA_964642055.1 uncultured Acutalibacter sp.
GCCCACAATGGCAACGATGGGTTTTGACATACTCTCCTCCTTTTGCGTCCTTCTCTAACAACTAACGACTAAATACTAACGACCAGCTTTCCCAAGAAGCCCGGTACTTTTGCGAAGCAAAAGAGAACCGTTTTACGGTTCAGGGCTTCTTGAAGGTCGGTAGATTTGCTTTGCAAATCTACCGGCTTTCCCAGCTTCCCTGCTCGTAGGGATTGTGGGAAAGGCCTTCCGGTGGCTCCTGCCCCAGAATGGCGGCCAGCATGGCGTCCCCCGCCCCGGAAATGCGCCGGGCAGGCACGCCAAGCGCCTCACTCAGCTCAGAAAGCGTCATATCGTCTAAGAAAATATCCTCGTCCGCCCGCAGCATATTGGAAACGATCAAGACCTCGTCCCCCAGCTCGCGGCCTTTCAAGTTCTTTACAAGATCCTGTCCGGTCAACAGCCCTGTCACGTTCACCGTTCCGCCGAAAAAGTCATTGTGTACGGGAACCAAGTCTACCGTTAAATTATGGCATTTTTGCCGCAATCCGTCAAGCAGTTCATTGATAAAGGAGCAGCCACACTCCCCTGTGGGGATAGTAACCTTTCGGGGCTTTTCCGGCGGCCGCGCTTCCACTAGGGCCCAGTCAAACTCGTCCTGTAAGTTCCGCAGCATACCCACGCCGTTTTCTATTTGAGGAAAATCCTCGTAAAATTCCAGGGGCGGAATTGGACGCTCCGCCAGCAGATAAAATTCGTCGGAAGGGTACACCGTGCGGCTGCCCCGCTCCCGCAAAAAGGTTTCCCCGTACCATTCCAGGATATCCAGCACAGCCCCGGCGCTGTCCTTATCGTATGGCTCCAGCGGGTACAGGCCTTCCCGGTAGCGCGTAAGCCCCACGGGCACACAGGCCACGCTCAACAGGTTTTCCCCCAGTTCGTACAGCTTTTGCAGGGAGTATTCCAGGGCCGGGCCGTCGTTGACGCCGGGACACAGCACGATCTGGCAGTTGAGCTTCACGCCTCCCTGGGCCAGCCGGTACAGATAGCGCAGGGAATCCCCTGCGAACCGATTGCTCATCATTTTGCACCGCAATATCGGGTCCATGGTGTGGACGGATACGTTGATGGGGCTGATGTGCATTTGCAGAATGCGGTCTATTTCCCGGTCCGAAAGATTCGTCAGGGTGATATAATTGCCGAACAGAAAGGAGAGCCGGTCGTCATCGTCCTTAAAATACAAGGTCTCCCGCATGCCGGGGGGGAGCTGGTCGATAAAGCAGAAAATACACTTGTTCCGGCAGGAACGCTCCCTATCCATGAGATAAGTGTCAAATTCCAGGCCGATCTCTGCATACTGGGGCTTTACCAGCTCCAAAACTTGCTCTTCTCCACTGTGGAAAATTGTCAGGCGAAGCTCCCGCTCCGTTTCAAAAAAGCGGTAGTCCAGCACGTCCGTGACCGGGTGGCCGTTGATGGAGAGGAGCACGTCCCCGGGCTGTATTCCCAGGCTTTCCGCCCGGCTGCCCGGCGTGATCCCGCTGATTTTGACCGGCATACCTTATCCCTCCTGAAACAATTTCTCACTGCAATTTTTTGACCTATAAGCATAAAGGGAAGCTTTTTCGGCTTCCCTTATATGCTGTTATACGGCCTTCAACGGCCTGAAATACGGGCGTTCCTATTCCTGCGGCGTCGCCACCACGGCGCCGCTGCTCCCGCCGGCTCCCTCGAAGAGATTGTTTGCCGCCGGAGCCACTGGGTCTGAAAGCGTCAGCGTCACCCGGTATCTGCCCAGCGCCCAGCAGGAATCCGAGCCGCTTCCGGTAATGGCGATGGTGGCCGGGACCTCCACACTTCCGGTGCGGTCGGCAAAGTTTGTCAAGTCGATCTGAACTGACAGCGAATCTCCGGTCAGTCTGGACGCCTGCGCTTCCGAGCCGATCAGCGCCACCTCCAGAGACTGGGTGCTGATGGAGACCTCCTTGCCCGCAGGTTTGTTGGATATCTGGAAGTTGTCAGAGGGCACCATGACGGTGGCTGTCTTGTAGCCGTTGAGGTTCACGGAAACCGTGGCCTGGCTTACCGTATTATCCCCCACTGCGCTGACGTTGCGCACACCGGTGGGAAGGGGAATATCCAGAACGAACACATTCTTCTGGGAAATGTCGAGATCCGCAAAATCGATGGGCGTATCCAGCTGGATCTCGTTGACGCCCGAAAGCACCTCCGCCGAGCCTGCGATATCGATCTCAGCGGGCTCCACCGTGATGCGCGAATCCGAAAAGCCCTTGGGCTGATGCACGGTAGAGGCCACGATCTTTACAGTCTTTTGCGCCAGAATGGGAATCGTCACATCGACGGTATCCACGTCCATTTCCAGATACAGGCCGCCAATATCCGTGATCTCCTGATTATTCTGATCATACAGGCGCACAGGGCAGGTAAAGGACGCATCGGCCCGCAGAGGAGAGTCCACCGTATAGCTCACGGCGGCGCGGCTGATCTTATTGACGGAGGATTCCGGGCCGCTGACCGTTACCGATTCCGCCGAAAGCACCGCCGTGCCGGGATAGTAATTCGTGTCTGCACTGTACTTGATGTCGTCCTTTTCGATGGCGAAGGAAACCTCTTTATAGCGGTCGTACGCCACTGTGATTTCCTCCGGGCTGACGGAGACGATGCTGTAGTTGGCGGTAGACGTCCGCTTTTCCGCCCGGACCTGGACGGTGGCCTTCTGCATGGTATTCCCCGTCAGCTTTGTGGAGGTGGGATTCAAGTGGACCGACACATCAAAATTATCCGCGCCCAGCTTACTGGTGATCAGATTGTTTCCTGAAATTTCCAGATCGGCGGTATTGTAGGACATGTCGAATACCTGCAGGCCGTCCGCTTCGGCGGCCTCAGACAGCTTCGCCGTAATAGGCACGTCCCGAATGATCGCATTCTTTTCCGTGCTGCCCGCCGCTATGATAAACCACGAAATCAGCGCCACGCAGAAGGAAAAGGCCAGCACGAAAACATTGTTGTGAAACAGCCCGCCGGATCTTTTTTCCTTATGTTCCGCTTTTTTCTGGGGATCCTTCTTTTCTCTGCCGTCCATTCCGTCACCCCCTTTTCCTTTCAGAGCCAAGACCAAACCGAGTCAAAATGCCCCTGCCGCCGGAGGAGGATTTTTCCGGCGCCCCGATCAGTACCGTTTCCAGTGTTTCTCGAAGGCTGACCCGGTTATAATTTCTCGTAAGCCTGCCCCCCATGGCAATGGAGATCTGCCCGGTCTCCTCAGAGACCACCACCACCAAGGCGTCGGAATTCTCGCTCATGCCCAGAGCCGCCCTGTGGCGGGTGCCGAGCTCAGCGCTGACGCTGTCGCTGGCGGTCAGGGGCAGGATACAGCCTGCTGCATAGACGCGGCCGTCCCGAATGATCATGGCCCCGTCGTGCAGAGGGGCTTTGTTGAAAAATATGTTCCCTATCAGCTGTGCGGAAGGGTCCGCTTCCACGATGGTTCCCGTGGCGGCGATCTCCCCCAGCTTTGTCTGACGCTCAAACACGATCAGCGCCCCCATGCGAAGCTGCTGAAGCAGGCCGGTAGCGTCCACCACGCCGTCGATAGCCCGGCGGGTCTCCGTCTCCCCTGTCTTTTTCCCTTTTGCAGTCACAACGCTCGCCAGCGACTGGCTCACCTTGCTTTGTCCCATCTGCTCCAGCGCCTTGCGAATCTCCGGCTGGAACAGAATGACCACCACGATAAAAGCGGATTGTAAGAACGCCTGCAAAATCGCGTTGAGCATTATCAAATCAAGATAGTAGGAAATCAGGAACAGGGCCACCAGCAAAATGATCCCTTTTACCAGCTGTCCGGCCCGCGTTTCCCGCACCAGCTTGATCATAGCGTAGAGCAGTACCGTCACAATGAGAACGTCAACAGCGTCCTTCAGGGTGAACTGCCGGACCAGACTGACAATGGTCTGCCCCACATCGGACAAGAAGCGCGTCACCGTGTCCACTGACGTCATTCCTTTCTTTGCTTTAAAATAAATTCCTGACAGCCTGTCCGCCCGGGGCTTCCGAACCCGCCTCCGGCGTCCGGCTTTCAGGCGGCCGCCGGTTCGGCAGGTTTTTTGTCGCTTCGGACAAAACGGGAAGCGTGCCGGCCGCTCCGGTTATACAGGACAAAAATCCATGACCGTACTGCGGTTATTCTAGCACAAAAGAAACGCAAATAAAAGGTTTTTTCCGATTTCTTCGGAAACTTTTCACTTTTTTGCTCGGAGCTGAAGGACGCGCACTCGGGAAACCAGGCTTTCTATCTCCTCCCGGCGGGTAAACACCGAGGGAGAAACCCTCACAGTACCCTCGACCGTATTCATTTTGTCATGGGCGAGGGGGGCGCAGTGCAGCCCGCAGCGCACGGCAACGCCCGCTTTCGCCAGCTGTTCCCCCACCGTCTCGCTGGACATTCCCTCGATGTTGAAAGAGAGCACCGGCAAATACTGGGGAAATTGCGGTTTTTCCGTATACAGCTTTACGTTTGGCATTTTGGAAAGCCTGTCATAGAGCAGGCCGACCTTCTGCATTTCTGACCTCCATATCTTTTCCGGTCCTCTGCTTTCTACAAACGCCATCCCGGCCCGCAGGCCCAGGATACCGGGCACGTTCAGGGTGCCGCTTTCATACCGCTCCGGCGGATCCTCCGGCTGCAGCATACTGCGGGACTGGGTCCCCGTGCCGCCCTCTATCAGCGTAGCCAGCTTATCCTCCGGGTCCCGGAAGATCAGCATGCCGGTGCCCATGGGGCCGTACAGCCCTTTGTGGCCCGCACAGCAGAGAAAATCGATGCCGCTGTCCGCCAGATCGATGGGAACCAGCCCAGCGCTCTGAGCGCAGTCCACGCAGATCTTTGCCCCGTACTGATGGCACAGGGCGGCAATGCGCTCCACCGGCACACGGATCCCGAACACGTTGGAGGCCTGGGTGCAGACTACCAGCCTGGTGTGGGGTCCCATGGCCCGGCGGAAGGAATCCATAGTGGCGTCGCTGTCGCCGGGGAATACCTGAGCCACGGTGTGGGTCACGCCCCGTTTTTCCAGCTCAGCAAGGGGCCGCGCCACCGCGTTGTGCTCCAGATCGGAGGTCACCACATGGTCGCCGCTTTTCAAGTATCCCTTCATCACCAGGTTCAGCGCCTGGGTGCAGCTTGGCTGAAACACCACGCATTCCGGCCCGCGTGCCCCGAAAAACCGAGCCGCGGCCTGACGGCATTCGTAAACCGCTTGGGTGGTGCGCATGGTCATTTCATAACTGCTTCGGCCGGGGTTCGCGCCATATTCCCGCAGGGAACTGAGCACTGCTTCCCGCACTTGGGGGGGCTTGGGATAAGTGGTGGCGCTGTTGTCAAGATAGATCATCCGCCATCATCCTGTTCCAGGCGGTTCAGTATTTTGATATTGTTTTCCCGCAGGATCCGCTCCGCCGCATCCGCGCCCTTGGGCACATATACGCCATAGCCGCAGCCGGTCTCCTCGGTTTTGGGGATACGCTCTACATATCCCCGTATTCCGTGCTTTACGAGAATTTCTCTTGCTTTCATAGCATACGTTACAGAGCTCACCATGATCAAAGGCTTGCCCATAAAAATCACCTCGTCGATTTCACACAATTGGATCGCGAATTTCTCGCTCATTTCGTCATAAGCGCGGAACGCGCCATCTGATTGGAGAAACCTGATCCACTTTGCGGTTATTCACTTTTCGAAACAAAGTGGGACGTTTCGTGGTTCAGCGCAGCTGAATGCCGGTCGTTGTTTGACCGGCAAACGAAACTCCCTGATGACCGCCTGCGGTCATTATATCATATGCCCAAGGTGATTTTCGGTGCGGACAACACCCCGCCCTGTTCAAAGCCTGCCGGTTCAGCGCCTGTACAGCAGGCAGACTGCCGAAGCCGCCATGCCCTCTCCGGAGCCGGTAAAGCCCAGCCCTTCCTCAGTCGTTGCCTTCACGCTGATCTTCTCCATATCCACGCCGCAGGCTGCCGCCAGATTCTGCTGCATTTTTCCAATGTAGGGGGATATTTTGGGCCGCTGGGCTATGAGCGTGCAGTCGATGTTTCCAATGGAATAGCCGCGCTCCTCTAAAACCCGGCAGACCTCTCCCAGCAGCTTCAGGCTGTCCGCCCCTTCGTAACAGGGATCCGTATCGGGGAAAAGCTTGCCGATATCCCCCAAGGCAGCGGCCCCCAGCAAAGCGTCTGCAATGGCATGGGACAGCACGTCCGCGTCGGAGTGCCCGAGAAGCCCCTTTTCAAAAGGGATTTCCACGCCGCCCAAAATCAGCCTTCTGCCCTCTGTCAGCTTATGTACGTCATAGCCGCAGCCGATCCGCATACCGTTTTCCCTTCTTTCCTTCTCCCCCGCAAAGGCCCGGACTGTCAGCAGGTCCTCCGGCGTGGTGAGCTTGATGTTCTTGTAATCTCCCTCTGTCAGCCGCACCCTGCCGCCGGCGGACTCGATAAGCTGGCAGTCGTCCGTATAGGTTTTTCCCATATCCTCCGCCCGGCCGGCAGCGTATAAATACATATCTCTCTTGAAAGCCTGTGGGGTCTGCACCGTGAAAAGCCTGTCTCTGGGCGGCGTTTCCTCCACAAAGCCGTCTCCCAGCTTGCAGGTGTCCTTGCATCGCACCGCCGCTGTGGCGGCCCCGTATTCCAGAGCGTCCTCGCACACTCTGCCAATCAGTTCCGGCGTTACCAGCGGCCTTGCGCCGTCATGGATCAGGATATATTCCAGTTCCGGGGACAGTGCTTCTACGCCTTTGCGCACCGATTCCTGACGTTCTTTTCCGCCGGAAGCGAAAACCATCGGCAGGCCGATCCCTTCCGCAGCCCGTTCCACCTCTTCCCGGTCCTCTTCCCGACAGACCACAGCGATCTCCCTGATCTGCGGGCAGGCGGCCAGCGCCTCCAGGGACCATACCAGAACCGGCTTTCCCCCCAGTTCTGTCAGGACCTTGGAGCCTCCGCCCCCCATCCGGCTGGAATTTCCGGCGGCAACCACTACCGCGCCAAATTTCATTCCCACAGCTTTCTCCCCTTTCCCAGCACTTCTCTTTATTTATTATTAAGATACCACGATTCCCCGAAAATTTCCACTGCGGCTTTTTTCTCTCCATCTCTCTGCCTCTCTTTCCGCCCGCTTGACTTTCTTTTTGGAAAAGCACCGTTCAGAAAGCAGGGACAACAAGCTGTCCACTTTTTAGGACTTCACAGTTTTTTAACAATTCTCCCTCTCTTTTTGCCGCCTTTTTTGAAAATATCCATTGAACTTTCCGGGGCGGTTGTGATAGAATAAATTTATTCAGGAAAAAGTCGAAAAAGCAAGCAAAATCACCTGTCCGAAAACGGGGGCAATCCTTTATGGACATATTTTCGATCTTTACACTGCTGGGGGGCCTGGCTTTCTTCCTTTACGGCATGAATGTCATGTCCTCCGGTCTGGAAAAAATGGTGGGCGGAAAGCTGGAGCATGTTCTGAAATCCATGACCTCCAACAAGCTGAAGAGTCTGGCCCTCGGCGCCGTGATCACCATTGCCATTCAATCCTCCTCAGCTATGACGGTCATGCTGGTGGGTCTCGTAAACTCCGGTATCATGCAGCTGAGCCAGACCGTAGGGGTCATTATGGGCTCCAGTATCGGCACCACGCTGACGGCCTGGATCCTGAGTGCCGCCGGTATTCAAAGCGACAGTTTTTTCCTGCGGATCCTCAAACCTGAATCCTTTTCCCCCATCGTGGCTTTGATCGGTATTTTTCTGGTCATGGCCCACAAGGATGGAAAGAAACGCGATATCGGCACGATCCTTTTAGGCTTTTCCGTTCTGATGACAGGCATGACCTTTATGAGCAGTTCCGTCAGCCCCCTGGCCGAAATGCCCTTCTTCCAGGAAATTCTGGTCATGTTTAAAAACCCCCTGATGGGCATTCTTCTGGGCACAGTGGTCACAGGCGTGATCCAAAGCTCCGCCGCCTCCGTAGGTATTCTGCAGTCCCTGTCTATGACCGGCAGCATCACTTACGGCATGGCCATTCCCATCATCACCGGCCTGAACATCGGCACCTGCGTCACCGGCCTGCTTTCCAGCATCGGCGCCAATAAAAACGCCAAACGGGTGGTGGCGGTAAGCATTTACTTCAAGGTGCTGGGCACGGCGATTTGCCTTTCCGTCTTTTATCTGCTCGACTGGATTTTCCATTTTGAGTTTGTGGACTCCCCCATCGGCGCTTTGGGCATCGCCGTAGTACATACGTTGTTCAACGTGATCAACACCCTGATCCTTCTCCCCTTCTCCAAGCAGCTGGAACAGCTGGCAAAAATCACGATCCGGGAAAAGAGCGACAAAGAAGAACTGCTGGACGAGCGTTTGCTGAACACCCCTGCCGTGGCTATGGCTGAGTGCCGGAACCTGACGGTGCAGATGGCTAAGGACGCTCGGGATTCGCTGCTGGCCGCCATTGAGATCATTGACGTGTACGACGGGAAAAAGGCGGAATATATCACGGAAACGGAAAGCCGCATCGACCTGTTTGAGGACAAGCTGGGGACCTATCTTGTAAAGCTCAGCAGTAAAAATCTGTCCCAGGCGGACAGCAACGAGGTCTCCGAGCTGCTCCATGCCATCGGCGACTTTGAACGCATCGGCGACCACGCCGTAAATATCCTGCGGGTAGCCCAGGAGATACACGACAAGGAGCTGCGGTTCTCCGACACCGCCCAGCGTGAACTGGCAGTTCTGACCCGCGCCGTCATTGATATTCTGAATCTCACCGTAGATTCCTTTGAGCAGGACGACAGCCAGATGGCCGGCAGGGTGGAGCCTCTGGAACAGGTCATCGACAGCCTGAAGCTGGAACTGAAGAACCGGCACATTCAAAGACTGCAGGAGGGCCGCTGCACTATCGAGCTGGGCTTTGTGCTTTCCGATCTGCTGACCAACTACGAGCGAGTCTCCGACCACTGCTCCAATGTGGCGGTGGCTGTGATCCAGATCAAGAATTCCGCTTTTGATACCCACGGCTATTTGAACGAAATAAAGACTGGCGGCGGGAAAGAATTCACCCAGGCCTTCAGCGCCTATCAGGAGGCTTACCGCCTACCGTCTCTCCAAAGCGCTCCGGAAGGGCCCGGCGCCGCTGCTGGTAAGCCCGACCCGGTTTTGTGATATGGTGCCTCGCCGATACAGTCCAGAAAAACGGACTGATACATAAGCGTTTCGTTGTTGGCTATTAGTTGTTAGATCAGCCTCCCCTTACAAAAGGGCGGCTCAGACTGTCGATAAAGTCACTGGCGAAAAAACACGGAAGGAAAGAGAGAGTTGTGAAAAAGCTGCTCCGCAGCTTTCGAGAACCGTCAGGGATGCTGTGTGCCAGTGGCACACGCCCAGCGCCGACCGAGGTCATGATTGCCGGTGGCAATCGTTTATGACCGACCGAATCGACAGATGAGAACGACAGGCGAGACTCTCTTTCACTTTTCAATCGCAACATATTGGGGAAATTGTTGATTTTCCCAATATGTTTGGGCGTGTCGAAAAAATTTTTCGACACGCCCGCTTTTTATTCCATGGGAAAACAGGTAAGCTTTCCGGAACGGTCCACCGTAGCCAGGAACACCTTTTCCGTCCCGCCGAGCTTCTGGCTTTTCAGCTGTTCCCGAAGCCACTGGATATCCTTTCCCGCCGCTTTTAACTCGCTTTCCATCACGTTACCGTCCACGATCACGTTCCAAAGCAGCTCTTCCGGCTGCACGGGCAGCTTCATGTCCCCCGGATTTGCCGGGCGGTACTGCGCCTTGGGCAGAAAGCTGACGTTCCCGTTCTGCTCAAACACGGCGGTCTGTATCTGACTGAGATCAAAGTAGCCCGCCAGCCGGGCCATGGTCAGGAATTCATTGATATCCAGCCGGGCTTTTTTCATTTTTTTCCGGTCCAATACGCCGTTTTGCAGCAGGATAATAGGCTTGCCGCCAAAAAAGCCCCGGAGCCGGTTTGACTTGGACGAGCAGAATGAGATCGCCACCGCGGCCAGTCCGTAAATAACCATGGCCTCCACTGGCCGGACCGGATTTTCCAGCTCTGTGGCAAGCTCCGCCGCAATGGAGCCGATAGTGATGCCGGTGATGTAGTCGAACATGGTCAGCTGGGAAATCTGCTTATTCCCCATCAGCTTTGTGAGTATGAACAAAATGACCAGCGAAAGCAGGCTGGTCCCAAAAATTTGCAGCAGTTCCACATCGTTTCCTCCCTTTTTTGAGCGGCTGTACAACAGTTATGCTGTGTTAGGATTTCCCGCCCGCAATCAATTATTCTCCTTTTCAGGAGCAGAGCGGTCTTCGGGCCTCTTAAAAAATTTTTTCGGGAAAGCCCTTGACAATCCGGCTCTATTGTATATAATCTATATATACAATATTTCAACGCGGAGAAATATTGCCGCCGGGCGGGAACGGCCACCCCTGCTTTTGGAAAAAAGCGCCCGGTGGCGGAAAGGAAGGCTTATTTTGCAGATACTCATCAGTAATCAGAGCGGAAAGCCGATCTATGAACAAATCACCGAGCAGGTGAAGGCAATGATCCTCGGCGGCAGCCTGAAAGAAGGGGACGCCCTTCCCTCCATGCGGCTGCTGGCAAAGGAACTTCGCATCAGCGTTATCACCACCAAGCGGGCCTATGAAGAACTGGAACGAGAGGGATTTCTCTATTCCGTTCCCGGCAAGGGCAGCTTTGTGGCGGGAAAAAACCTGGAGCTTGTCCGGGAGGAGCAGCTTCGGCAGATCGAAGCCCATCTCACACAGGCCGTGGAGGCCGCCGCCCTGTGCGGCCTCACCCTTCAGGAACTGACCGACGCCCTGCGCCTGCTCTATAATGAACGGGAGTGATCCCGGAAAGGAGCGTATTTCCATGGGAAACGCCATCGAACTTGAGGGTCTTACCAAACGGTACAAAAGCTTTACGCTGGACCACATCAGCCTGACCCTGCCCGCCGGGTGCATTCTGGGCTTTATCGGAGAAAACGGAGCGGGAAAAAGCACCACCATCAAAGCCATGCTGGGCCTCATTCGGCCCGACAGCGGGACAATCCGGCTTTTGGGGAAGGAACCTCAGAAGGACAGAAGCGTCATGGAAGAGGTCGGCGTGGTGCTGGACTCCGGCTTTTTCCCGCCCGGCATGACCGCCCGGCAGGTGGGAAACATGCTGCGCGAGCTGTACAAAAAATGGGACAGTCAAAAATACAGAGAGCTGACGGAAAGATTCGAGCTGCCGGAAAAGACCAGAGTCAAGGATTATTCCCGCGGCATGACCATGAAGCTGTCTCTGGCGGCGGCGCTGTCCCATCGACCCCGGCTGCTGATTTTGGACGAGGCCACCAGCGGCCTTGACCCCATTGTGCGGGACGACATACTGGATCTGCTGCTGGAATACATTCAGGATGACAAAAACAGCGTGTTCCTTTCCTCCCACATCACGGGAGATCTGGAAAAGATCTCGGACTATGTAGTCTTCATCCATCAGGGAAAAATCGCTTTAAGCGGGGAAAAGGATCTGCTGCTGGACCGCTACGGCCTTCTGAAATGCGGGAAAGAGCAGCTTTCCCAGCTGGATCCCCGGGCGGTAATGGGTCTGCGCAGAAACGAATTCGGCGTGTCGGCGCTGGTGGAAAAATACCGGCTTCCTTCGGGACTGCTGGTGGAGCCCGCCACTCTGGACGACATTATGCTTTACACCATTAAGGGCGAAAGGCCCGGAAAGGAAGGAAATTGAAATGAAAGGACTTTTGTATAAAGAGGTGATCAGCGCCCGGCAGGCGCTGACCACAGCGCTTCTTCTGTGCGTATTCTTTGCTGTTGCCGCCTGCTTAGGCGGTGACATGATGCTGGGCGCTTCCGTCGGCGGCATCGTAGCTCTCTCCTTTACGATGCCCATTGCTTCCCTGCAAATAGACAAATCCACCGGCTGGGACAAATTTATCTGCTCCTCTCCCATTCCCCGAAGCAGGACGATCCTTGCAAAGTATATCCTGGTGCCTGTCAGCACAGCCCTTTTCCTCTGCATCGGGCTGATCGCCGACCTGGCAGCCGGCATGTCCGTGCCGCTCATCTCTTTCCTGTTTTACCTGTCCGCGATCCTCATTCTGGATTCCATTTCCATTCCGGTCTGTATCCGGTGGGGGAATTCGATGCTGGTGCCTGTGTTTCTGCTGGTGTTTGGTGTACCGTTGGCACTGAACAAACTGGGTGCATTTGGAGCATCTGCCGACCGGATCCTGGACTTCCTGCTGGGCGGCACAGGCGCAGGGCCTCTATTGGCCCTTGGGGCCTTTGGGCTTGCCCTGATACTGATGACCGGCTCCTACTTTCTGACCTGCAAACTCTATAAAGCTATGGAATTCTGAATTTTCTCTTACTTTCCTTGCAGAATAGTACAGCCCATGCTACAATGGGAAGCAATTTGGAAGCCGGTCCCGGCTCACAGAAAAGGAGTTAAACGCAGCCATGAGCGACAATGAAAAGAAAGTAAAAAGGAAAGGCGGCTGGAAAGGTCACCTCTGGGCGGTCCTGCTCACACTGATCGCCTTCGCGGTCTACGACTACACCCAGCTTCCCGCTTATAATATCCAGTCCACGGAGACCTGGTTTACGGTCTGCGCCGTGCTGGCCCTGTTCGGCGTTCTGGAACTCATCTTCAATTCCGGCCTGCGGCTGGAAGCCACCAGCGAGCCTTCCCGCATGGTGCTCGGTTCCTCCAAGGGCGGCGTGTCCGTCAAGTTCCTGGGCCCTAAGCGCCGCCTCGGAAAATTCAGCCTTTACGCAGCGGGGATCATTGCTGTGGTCGGTATTTTGTGTTCCTTACTTTCCTCTCAGGTCTTTCACGCCAAGAGCTACGCCGCTATTGCCGGAAACATCGAAACGCGGGACTTCATCGCGGACACTCCCGCTTCCGAGACCATTTCCGACATCGCCCTGATGGACTCCGACAGCGCTCAGATCATCGGCGCCCGGGCCCTTGGCTCCCTGAACGAGCTTGTCAGCCAGTTTGAGATCAATCCCCAGTATACGCAAATCAACCTGAACGGCAGGCCCATGAAGGTAACGCCTCTGGAATATGCCGATTTCTTCCGCTGGTGGAACAACCGCTCTGCCGGGATCCCCGGTTATATCGCCGTAGATCCGGTGGAAAACACCAGCGAGTATGTAAAGCTCAGCACTCCCATGCAGTATGCGGAGTCCGCCTATTTCAGCCACGACCTGCGGCGGCATCTGCGCTTTTCCTACCGCACAGCCATATTTGGGAACTCCTACTTTGAAATAGGGGAGGACGGCGCTCCTTATTACGTCACCGCGGTGCTGAAAAAAGACGTTTTCCTCTTCGGTGGCACAGACGTGAAAGGCGCGGTCATTCTTAACGCCTGCACAGGCGAGACCCAGTATTACGATGTGCAGGATATTCCCGCCTGGGTGGATATCGTGTACGACGGGGATATGCTGGCTCAGCGGTACGACTGGTACGGTGAGCTTTCCGGCGGATTTTTCAATTCCCTCTTTGCGAAGAAGGACTGCAAGCACGTCACCGACGACTACGGCTACAAGATGTTTGACGACGATGTCTGGGTCTTCACCGGCGTCACCTCTGTCGCTTCCGACCAGTCCAACATCGGCTTTGTGCTGATGAACTCCCGCACCGCGGAAATTCGGTATTACGCCATTCCCGGGGCGGAGGAATATTCCGTTATGCGTTCCGCTGAAGGCGAAGTGCAGCACCTGGGCTATACGGCCTCTTTCCCCTCCGTCATCAATGTGGGCGGACAGCCCACCTATATCATGGTCTTAAAGGACAAGGGCAGCCTTGTGAAGCAGTACGCCCTCATTCATGTGGAACGGTATAACATTGTCGTCACCGCCGAGACCCAGCGGGAGGTCATGGCAAAATACCGGGAGGCTTTGGTACAAAACGGTGAAGAATGGGATAGCGGCAGCCAGACTATTGAAGATCTGCCATGGCGTACCATAACCATAAAAGACGTGAAATATCTGGTGCAGGACGGCAATTCCTACGCCTACCTGATTTCCGACAAGAGAGAAATATTCAAGGTGAACTGCGCCGAATTTGAAACGGTGGTCCTTGTCGAACCCGGCGACCGGGTAAAGCTTTCCGCTGTTGAAGAGGAAAGCGGCGTGCAGGACGTGCTGTCCTTTGAAATTATGTAAAGCTATATAGATTTACATCTGCCGGCTTATCTTCCCCAAATGTCTGCCAGTGGCCTTTCGTTCTGTCAAAGGCCGCCCGTTCATCTCTCTCCGCGCCGGACGGCGTAAAAAATGTGAATCCGGCACCGGAAAAACACAAAAACACCGCAGAGGGCTTTTAGAACCATTGCCCTCTGCGGTGTCCTTTACTTTTTTGAAAAGCTTCTTGATTCCGCCAAGCCATGCCCGGCAGTCGAGACAGAGCCCTGGCCGTCATTCAAGAAACTGCGTTATGCGCATAAGCACCCGAAATCAGTTATCGCCGGTCCAGTCTACATCGTACTTGCATTCCACTGTAAACTGCGTCATTCGGCCGGTAGACATGTCAAAATTCAAATCATACTTGTAATCCAGCCCATACTTCAGCCACATGACCTCGTCCCCTGTCCAGTCGGGGTACATCTCACCGGCCTTCTCCCGGGTAAGCTCAGTCACCGGCACGCCGTCAAACTGGATCTGACTGAGCACCGTTTCATCGTCCTCGCTGGTCATATGGAACTCAAGCCTGGCGATAACGGCCTGCCCCAAGGGAACGGGCTCCTCATCGGTGACAAAGGATATATTGGCGAAAACGTGATCGCTTACCCAAACGCTGCCGCCGGTGTAGTATGCCTCGGCCTCCAGTTCCTGATTGGGGTCTACGGTGACTGTCTCGTAATTCTCGTCGGTCCAGGTGACGTCCAGCCCCTTATCCAGTAAAGCCTGGACAGTCGTTTCGCCCACCTTGACCTCAACGCCGTTCAGGCTGATGGGGATAAGGGTTTCCGAACTGGATTCGGCGCCGCCGGAGCTGCCACCGCCTTGGGAGCAGGCGGGGAAAAGCAGAAGGACCAGCGCCATTCCAAGGCAGATAAGAGAAAGTTTGGTCTTTTTCATAAACAGCTACACTCCTTACATCTTATTTAACTTCATCCCACAGGGTTTTGGCCTTAGGGCAGAACTTTTCAATCAGCGCCTGAGCCTCGCCCAGCTGCTTCATGCTTTCCATGTATACTTTAGCTGTACCATTCTTTGAGCCCCATGCGGTGCCCTCCCGATAGTCCACCATCAGCGAAATACCCATGCCCACGGTCTGCCGCACATGGGTTTTCCCCATATTGTAGCCTATCCGGGAGGTTTCCTCCTTGACCCAGAGCTTTTCCATATCCGCCACCCTGTACACCTGACAGCCGCCCCTGAAGTAGAGCCAGTAATCAGGACCCACGATGAAACGGGCGGGGTATTTGTCAGTGGCACTGTTTAGAAAATCAACGCTCTTACAAGGCGCCTGGCGGGCGAAGGCCTCCTGGTCAGAGGGAGAAAGCGCCGAAAGAGCCTGTATGTACATTTCCCGCACCTTTTTCATGGAAACGCTGCGCGTCTGAATCCAGAAGCACAGCCAGATGAAAACTGCGATGCCCAGGCCAATGAGAAGATGCACCCGCAGCACATACTGCCAATCGTAACCCACGCCGAAGCCCAAAGCGACCAGGGCGGCGACACTTAGCGCCATCCAGAGAGGGACGCGTTTCATCAGCCGCCGGTTGAAGGCCTTGAATACCACCGCGTAGTTCTTCATCTCAGCGTCCAGCCATTGCCGGAGAGATTCATTCATATGCAGCACTCCCGATAAATATTTTTATAGTATGACGCAGACCCGCAGCAGAACGGCAGGGCGTTTGCTCCGTTTCTTTCACGCCCAATTTCGTTTGCGACAGCTGCTTTCCGTATTTTATCTCCCGCCAATTTCTTTGTCAAGCTGCAAAAGCCTGCTTTGAAATTCTTTTTTAAAAGGTGCAGACATTCCCTTTTGCGCGCTTCACTTTACGGTCGTCCCCTATCTTGCTTTTTCCTTCCCCACACCGTATAATTGAGGAAAGAGGGCGAAAGGGGCGAAGAAATGGAAATCAAGCTTTATTCCACTCCGGGAGAATTTCTAGAGGAGAATCGGGCATTTATGCAGGAATACGAGCCTTTGGCGCAGCTGAACATTGGAAACGCCGCCGCTCACCGGAACGAGCCCTGCCGGCCGAACCTGCTGTTCGGCTGCTGCGCAGAGGACGGGCGGAACGTGCTGCTGTTCGGAAACACCCTGCCCTGGAATCTGTGCCTTAACGCCATTCCCGGCGATGTCTCCGCCCGTTCCGCCGCTGTGCTGCTGGCGGAATACCTGCGCCGGGAAAAAGTGGAGCTTCACGGCGTGATGGCAGGCAAGTCTCTGTGTGGCGCCTTTACCTTCGCTTACGGCGGGCGCTTTCAGCTCCATACGGCCATGGATATCATGGTCTTGACGGAAGTGACAGAGCCTCCGGCGGTTTCCGGCGGCGTTCGGAAAGCCGCCTTGTCTGACCTGGATACGGTAACGGATTGGGCTTGCGCCTTTCGGCGGGAGGCCCTCAGGGAAGAACCGGACCGGGAGGAGCTTTTGGAAGCTTTCCGGGGATTTGTGGAACATGGAACGCTGTACGTTCTGGAAAGCAAGGATGGGAAACTGCTCTCTATGGCCGCTGCGGCCGGGCGGGCGCTGCCCCACGGCTGCGGGGTAAGCTGGGTCTACACGCCCCCGGAACAAAGAGGAAAAGGGTACTGCCAGAACACGGTGGCGGCTTTGTGCCAGGACCAGCTGAAAAGCGGCGCGGACTACATGACCCTGTTTGTAGACAAAACAAACCCCTGGTCCAACCAAGCCTATGCCAAGATCGGCTTCCGTGTTTTGGAGGACAGCTGCGATTACCGGCTGGAGCCCGCTCGATGAACGGCGCGCTCTTTCGGGAAACCATTGAAAATTGGGAAGACTGGGGCCGGGTGTTCCAGTCCGTGGAAGCCTTTACCCCGCTGACGGAGGAAATCTGCCGCCGGGAGGGTCTGCCCTTTTCCCCGCTGCAAAATTTAACGCCCGGCACCAACGCCGTATTCCAGATGGGAAATATGGTTATCAAGCTGTTTTTCCCAAAGGAAAGCGGACTGGACCCTCTCCCGGATTTTCAAAATGAAGCCGCCGTCTGCGGCTGGCTGACAGAACGGCAGGTCCCCACACCCCGGCTGCTGGCAAAAGGGAAAATCCGGGACAAGTACGAATTCCCCTATTTGATTTTTTCCTTCGCCGCCGGAACCGAGGCCGGGGACTGGCTGAAAACCGTTGGTGAAGATCAAAAAGCCGTTTTTGTCCGTCAGTTGAAAGAAATATTATGTAAATTAAATCAGCCTGTAAGCGGGCTGATTCCCACGATAGACCTGCGGGAACGTGCAATTCACAATTTCCGGCTGAATCGGCTGCCGGAAACGCTGCAAGCGGACATACGCCGCCGTGTGGAAGAGCTTGATTTGAGAAAGCAGGTGTTAGTCCACGGCGATCTCACCGGAGAAAACCTGCTGGTCACACCCCAGGGGAAGCTTATCGTCATCGACTGTGCCGACGCCTGTCTTGCTCCGGCCTGGTACGAGCTTGGCCCTATCGTGTTCGAGCTGTTCCGCTGTGATCCGGTCCTGCTGCGGGCATTTGTCAAGTCTCCTTCGGAGCGGGAAACCTTTGTGGAGCAGGTGCTGGATTCCATCTGCCTGCACGACTTCAGCGCGGACCTTCTTCGGGAAGCCGCTGAACGAGCGGGGGGTCCCCGCTTCTCCCGGTTGAGCGTTGTAAAGGATTTCCTGCTGGAAAAAATTTAGAAGCTTTGTGAAATTGGGTCTTCCACGGCTTTTTTTCTCAAAAGGCAGGGACGGTACTGCGCGTACCGTCCCTTTTTTAATCACTATCTCTTCTTCCAGTGAATCTCTGTACAGCTATTTAGCTTTACATAAGTTTTTACCTTGGAACCGCCGGTTTTCTGGAGAATCAAGGGTTACATTTCTGGAAGTTCTAATATGTAAAGTTAAAAGGCTTTACGTATTAAGGCTTTTCCTCTCCTGTCGCATCAGCCCAGGAAACCCTCGATGATCTTTTCCTCGGCTTCCCGCTCTGTCAGGCCCAGAGTGCGCAGCTTCATGATCTGCTCGCCGGCGATTTTTCCGATGGCGGCTTCGTGGATCAGAGCCGCGTCCCCGTGGTTGGCAGAAAGCTCCGGCGCGGCATCCACCCGGCCGTGGTCCGCCAGAATGGCGTCGCACTCCGAATGGCCTGTGCAGGGGGCGTTGCCGATGATGCGCGAACGATAGGACTGGTGGGAATCTCCCTTTGCCACGGAGCGGGAGATCAGGTCCACGGCGGAGCCCTCTCCCTCCATAGAGACTTCAAACTCCGTCTCTGCCTCCTGCTTTTCCTCTGTCAAGAGCCTTTCCCGAATCAGCAGCTTTGCCTTTGGCCCCAGCGTAGCTTTGGTTTTACGAAGGGTCTTATCCACCCCGCCGATCTGGGCAGTATCCATTTCCAGCACGGCCCCTTCCTTCAAGTCAATCTCCGTGACTGGGTCGATGGAGCGGATACCCGCGCCCTTCCCGGTACCCACATGCTTTTCCAGATAGAGCACATGGGCGTTCTTTTCCAAAAAGAACCGGTGTATCCCGTTATGCCGGGCAGGCTCCCTATTTTCCGTGTGGACGCCGCAGCCGGCCACGATAGTCACGTCCGCACCCTCCCCCACATAAAAATCGTTGTAGACCAAGTCGTCTACATCGCCGTGGGTGACACAGGCGGGAATGGACACTGTTTCCCCTTTCGTGCCGGGCTGAATGCGAATATCCAGCCCGGGCAGATCCTGCTTCGATTCTATTTTGATGTGCTCCGTAGACTGTCTTCCGGCGCACTGTCCGTTTTCTCGCACATTAAATGCGCCGTTAAAACTGCCTTTCCAGTCGGACACCAGCTTTAACAGCTGTTCGGTAACGCTGTTCATGCGAAGGAAGCCCCCTTTCTGCAGCAGTTCCCACAGGGCGGCTCCGTGGAGACCAGCTCCGGCAGGATTTCCGAAGCCGCTCCCTTGCGGCGCAGCTCGCCGTTTGCCACCACCGCAATCTCGTCTGCAATGCGCAGAATCCTTTCCTGATGAGAAATGATGAGCAGCGCGCCGTTGAGCTTTCCGCGCATGCTTTCAAACACGCCCAGAAGATTTTGGAAGCTCCACAGATCGATGCCGGCCTCCGGCTCGTCAAAAACAGAAAGCCGCGTGTGGCGGGCCAGCACCGTGGCGATCTCAATGCGCTTGATCTCGCCGCCGGAGAGAGCCGCGTCCACCTCCCGCTCCATATATTCCCTGCCGCAGAGGCCCACACGGCCCAGCATATCACAGGCCTCTTTTTCGGACAGTGCATTTCCCGCCGCCAGCTCCAAAAGCTTCCGCACGGTAAAGCCTTTGAACCGCACCGGCTGCTGAAAGGCAAAGCTCACGCCCTTTCTGGCACGCTCTGTCACATCCAGGCCGGTTATATCCTGCCCGTCCAGAATAATTTCGCCGCTGTCCGGCGTTTCCAGTCCGGCGATGATCTTCGCAAGCGTTGTCTTTCCGCCGCCGTTTGGTCCTGTAATGACCACCAGTTTCCCGTCCGGCACCGTCAGGCTCACGTCCTTCAAGACCTGGCTGCCGCCGGGGGCCGTCCAAGTAATATGCTTCAATTCCAGCATTTTCGGCTATCCCGTCCTTTTTTTGAAAGTTCTCGTTTATTATATACCACTTTTGCGCCGGAATAAAGCTTTTTTTACTTTCTTCCCAGCCGCAGCGCCCGAGAGGCGTTGATCACCGCCAAAATCAGGACTCCCACGTCGGCAAATACCGCCGCCCACATGGTAGAAAGCCCGAAGGCGCTGAGGGCCAGCACCAAGGCCTTTACCGCCAGGGCAAAGACGATGTTCTGCCGCACAATGCGCAGGGTGCCTTTGGATATCTTCATGGAGAGCGCGATCTTGGAGGGCTTGTCGTCCATCAGCACCACGTCCGCCGCCTCAATGGCCGCATCGGAACCCAAAGCGCCCATGGCAATGCCGATATCTGCCCGGGAAAGCACAGGCGCGTCGTTAATGCCGTCTCCAACAAAAGCAAGCTTGCCCCTCCCGGATTTCTCCTTTAGCAGCTCTTCCACCTTCTCCACTTTGTCTGCGGGAAGCAGCTGCGTATAAACCTCGTCCAGTCCCAGCTGAGCCGCCACGCTTTCGCCTACCTCCCTGGCGTCGCCGGTAAGCATGACGGTCTTTTTCACTCCCTGAGCCTTCAGGGCGGCAACGGCCTCTGCGGCGTCGGGCTTTATTTCGTCGGAAATGACAATATGCCCGGCGTATACGCCGTCCACCGCCACATGGACCGTGGTGCCCACCCGGTGACAAGGGTGCCAAGTGACGCCGGTCTCTTCCATCAGCTTATCGTTGCCCGCGCAGACGGTCTTCCCGTCCACTTTGGCCCGAACACCCCGGCCGGAAAGCTCCTCTACGCCGGAAACACGGGAAGCGTCTATCTCCATACCGTAGGCCTCCCGCAGGGACCGGGAAATGGGGTGGTCGGAATAGCTTTCCGCCAAGGCTGCCATTTCCAGCAGGCCGCTTTCGGAATACCGGTCCGGGTGTATGGCCGTCACGTTGAACACGCCCCGAGTCAGAGTGCCGGTCTTATCGAACACCACAATTTCCGCCTGGGAAAGAATTTCCAGATAGTTTCCGCCCTTGACCAACACGCCGTTTCGGGAAGCCCCGCCGATCCCGCCGAAGAAGCTCAAGGGCACGGACACCACCAAAGCGCAGGGACAGGACACTACCAGGAACATCAGCGCCCGCTGGATCCAGTCTGCCCAGCCGCCCGCAAAAAGCGGCGGAATGACTGCCAGCGCCACCGCTCCCAGCACCACAGCAGGGGTATAATACCTGGCGAACTTGGTGATAAAATTCTCCGCTTTCGCCTTTTTTGCACTGGAATTTTCCACCAGGTCCAAAATTCTGGAAACAGTTGATTCCCCAAAGGCCTTTGTCACCCGCACCCGCAGAAGCCCGCTCTGATTGACACAACCGCTGATCACATCGTCTCCCGGCTCTATCTGTCTGGGCAGGGATTCCCCCGTCAGGGCGGCGGTATCCAGCGCGGAGGAACCCTCCAGCACCACACCGTCCAGCGGCACCCGCTCTCCGGCTTTGATAACGATCACATCTCCCACCGCGGCCTGTTCCGGGTCGATCTGCAAAAGCTTTCCGTCACGCTCGATATTGGCGTAATCAGGCCGAATGTCCATCAATTCGGAAATGGATTTCCGGGATTTCCCCACGGCGTAGCTTTGGAACAGCTCTCCCACCTGATAAAACAGCATGACGAACACTGCCTCGGGATACTCCCCCTCCCCGAAAAAGCCGGTGCAGAAGGCTCCCGCCGTGGCCAGGGCCATGAGGAAATTCTCGTCGAACACCTGCCCGTGGCAAATGTTTTTCGCAGCTCGCAGAAGCACGTCCCAGCCGATCATAAAGTAGGCGGGAACAAACAGCAGGAACCGCCACCCCCCCAGCGTGAGCAGATGGTCAAGGGCCACGGCGGCCAGCAGCAGTCCGCCGCTTATCAAGATGCGGGCAAGCATTTTCTTTTGTCTTTTTGTCATGGGAAGTTTTTCTCCTCTCGTCAGGTTCGCGGCCTCTTTTGCGTTCAGTTTACATAACTTTACATGCTGAACATCTTCGTCCGGCCGCGCGCGGCCTTACAGCTTGATGACGCAGTCCGGCTCCACCTTTTTGCAAACCTTTACGATTTGCTTCATAATTTGATCGAACCGGTCGTCGTCTGCGTCCACCGTCATTTTCTGGGTCATAAAGCTGACGCTCACATCAAAGACGCCCTCGATCTTCCGAACGGCTTCCTCCATTTTCAGCGCGCAGTTGGCGCAGTCCAGATCTTCCAGTTCAAAACGCTTTTTCATAATAGGGTGAACACTCCTTCAAAAAATTTTAAATCGCGGCAGCCCTGCTATCCCGCTATTTTTTTCATTCTGCAATATGCTCCATGCCCTGGCCGAGTATTGTCCGTACATGGCTGGTCCGCAGGCGTACAGCCGCCTTTTTTATTTTGACTCATTCTGTAATATGCTCCATGCCCTGCCCTAAAATGGTCCGAACATGTTCATCTGACAAAGAGTAAAAGACCGTTTTCCCTTCTCGGCGGTATTTGACGAGCTTGCTCTTTTTCAGCACCTGCAGTTGGTGGGAAATGGCGGATTGGGTCATGCCCAGCAGCTGGGCGATATCGCACACACACATTTCCGACTCGAACAG
>CAZXLM010000039.1:0-22124 GCA_964642055.1 uncultured Acutalibacter sp.
CAGGCGGCGCCGGAGTCGCTTTTCCGGCAGGGATCTGGAGCTTGATAAAGCCCGTAACCTTCTGTGCCATTTTTTGCACCTCCAAAATTCGTGGTAAACCGTCCGCGATTCGCGGCGGTGCTGCGGCGCGGCCGTGGGTTAGATTTCGTCCGCGCCTCCCACAGGGGAAATTCCCCTTTTGGGGCTCTCGCCCCGCTCAAAGCGGATAATCCGCCGAGTTTCAAAATGTTGTCTTTCCGCTTCGGAACGCGGTTCGATCAGACCGGCTCGGCCTGGTCCAGTTCCAGTTCCACAGGAGTATCCCGCCCGAACATGGAAACCACGACACGGACGCGGTTTTTCTCCACATCCATTTCC
This sequence comes from uncultured Acutalibacter sp., assembly GCA_964642055.1. Lineage (GTDB taxonomy): Bacteria > Bacillota > Clostridia > Oscillospirales > Acutalibacteraceae > Acutalibacter. The sequence continues at coordinate 358 of CAZXLM010000039.1, forward strand.
TCCACCGTTCCGATAAAGCCTTCCAGAGGGCCGTCTACGATATTCACAGAATCGCCCACCTGATAGCTTACCTCTACCGAACGCTTTTCAATTCCCAGCCGCGCCACCTCGTCGTCCATCAGCGGGACGGGTTTGGAGGACGGACCCACAAAGCCCGTGCAGCCGCGGATATTCCGCACCGCATACCAGGACTCGTCCGTCATGATCATTTTCACAATGACATAGCCGGGAAAGATCTTGCGCTCCACTTCCTTGCGCTTGCCCGCCTCGGTAATTTCCGTCACCGTTTCCGTGGGCACGCGGATCTCCTGGATCAGATCCTGCAGCTGACGGTTTTCCACCGTCTTTTCCAGGTTGGAAGCCACCTTGTTTTCATAGCCGGAATAGGTATGCACAACATACCATTTTGCTTCGTCTGCCACTTTGTTACCTCCGTTTCAAACCGGACGGAACTGCCGCCGGACTGTTAAACCTTGGCAACGTCCATCACCAGGCCCAGCAGATTCATAAATCCGGTGTCAAGAAGGAATACGAACAGTCCCAGAATGATGATCGTCACCAGCACCACGCCGGTGCTCTTAAACACCGATTTCGGGGTGGGCCATACGATCTTCTTGAGCTCGCCCTTGCAGTCACGGAAGAATTTGCCGGTTTTCTTAAAGAAGCGGACAAATGCATTCGGCTTTTTGTCGGTCTCCGCCATAGTTATAACCAACTTCCTTTCACGAAAGCGCGGCGCTTTGCACGGTCATGCGCGCCGTTTGAAAATTTCCCGCTTTCTTTACTTTGTTTCCCTATGCAGGGTGTGCTTCCGGCAGAATCTGCAATACTTGTTCATTTCAAGTCTGTCGGGATTGTTCTTTTTCTCTTTCTTGCTGAGATAATTTCTCTGCTTGCACTCCGTGCAGGCCAATACGATCTTTACTCTCACTTGTCGGCACCTCCGTTTACCGGAAAAATTTGTGGAGCCCGGCGGCCGCTGGACGGACGTTTTTGCCGCACAGAGCCGTTTTCGGGCCAGGCCTCCCTCGTGAAAAAGCAGGCACAAAAAAAGAACCCTCTTTTTCGAGGTATGTTAAGGATATCACACTTGTCCCCCATTGTCAAGAAAGAAATTCAGCGGAAAAAGCAGATCTGTCCGGACTCCGCTTTTCCCGCTGCTGTTTTATACCGGTCAGGCTTTCAGCCTGGTTTCCACCTTTTTGCGCTTCTTCTTTTGTTTTTCCGGCTTGATCTTCTTCCCCTTCAGCTTCCGGGTGTACTTCAAATCCTTCTGCAGCTCCTCGCCCACCCGGTCTCGGAGTGACACGAAAGCCTCATCGCTCATAGTATTGAGAAGGGCCACCGTGATGACGGACCGCAGATCAAGGCCGCCGTTCTTGTACATATCGTCCAGCAGGGCGCAGAGCTTTCGGCAGGGCTCGCTGTCGGGATATTTCACCGCCAGATCCTCACATTTGGGAGCAACCTTCTCACGGACGAAGGTCACGAACCGCACCTGACCGTATACGATTTTTTCCTCGTTCAGCTCGTCCTTGAGCTCCGGGAAAATGTTCACCAGCCGGTTGAGGAAAAACAGCGGGTCCACATTGCGCTCCTCGTCCTTGCCGCGCTTGCGCTTCTGCTGCACCACGGCCACCCGCTTGGGACCGCGGATCACCTCAAGAAAATCGTTGAGAATGCTCTCGGCGTCTCCCTTTTCCCCGTCCGCCTTATCAAAAAGCCACATGGAAAGGCTCCGCCAGTCGCCGGGCTCTCCGGAATCCTGCAGGGTGGTAGAGCAAAGCTGGAACCGGCCGTTTTTGTCGTCGTAGCGCAGGCTGTAGGCCACTTCTTCCGTGGCGAACATCACCGCGCGGCCCGCCTCGTATTCCAAGGACTGCGGCGCGCCGAAGCCCTGTTTTGCCAGCTCTTCCGCCAGCGCATCCTGTATAAATCCAAAAGCGTCAAAACTCAAAGTCAAATCAACTCCAAATCATTTCTTAAACTGTAGTATAACACGGCGCGGGAAAAAAGTCTACGACTTTTTCTCATCCGTCCCTGGCCGGGGAAAAACCCGACCGGGCGTGGTCCTTATTTTTTACGCGGAGGATAATTTATGGCGACTGCTCTCCTTCTTGTCATCTATCTTTCCTATGTCAGCCTTGGGCTGCCCGACACCCTGCTGGGGGCCGCGTGGCCAGCTGTCCGCACGGACCTGAACGTCAGCCTCGACATGGCTGGCGCTGTGTCCTTTATCATTTCCCTGGGCACCGTGGTCTCCAGCCTGTTCAGCAGCAGGCTTCTCCGCCGATTCGGTACGGGGCGCGTAGCCTTTTTCAGCGTACTCTCCACTGCCCTGGCCCTTCTGGGTTTTTCCTGCTCCCACAGTTTTCCCCTCCTGCTTCTGATGGCCGTTCCTCTGGGGCTGGGGGCCGGAGCTGTAGACGCGGGCCTCAACAACTTCGTGGCCCTGCATTACAAACCCTGCCACATGAACTTTCTCCATTGCTTCTGGGGACTGGGCGCCATGAGCGGCCCGGCCGTTATGTCCTTCTGGATCGCCCGGGGCGGCAGATGGGCCATGGGATACCGCACCGTATCCGCCGTCCAGTTGGCGCTGGTACTGGCCCTGGGCCTTTCCCTGCCTCTCTGGAAGCGCATGGAAAGCAGAGATCTCAGGGTGGAGGACACGCCTCAAAAGCAGATCGGGAACCGGGCCGTCCTGAAGCTTCCGGGGGTCAAAACCGCGCTGGCGGCCTTTTTCTGCTATTGTTCCCTGGAAATTTCCACAGGGTTGTGGGCCAGCAGCTACTTGACGGAATGCCGGGGAGTCCCGCCGGACAGGGCGGCCCTGTGTACCTCTCTTTTCTACGGCGGCATCGCCGGAGGCAGGCTGCTCGCCGGGCTCCTTTCCGGCAGGCTTTCCAACAAAACGACGATCCGCGGGGGCCAGGGGCTGTGCGCCGGCGGCGCTCTGCTGCTGCTTCTGCCGGCGCCCCTGCCCGCAGCGATTTTCGGGCTTGCCCTGTTCGGCCTGGGGTGCGCGCCTCTGTATCCCGCCATGCTCCAGGAGACGCCGGTAAGATTCGGGCGGGAGGTATCCCAGATTGTCATGGGGCTGCAAATGGCCGTGGCCTACTTCGGCTCCACCGTTATGCCCACCCTGCTGGGAGTTCTTGCGCAGCGCACCACCGTTTCCATTCTGCCCCGGTTCCTGCTGGCCGCCGTTGTACTGATGTGCCTGTTCTGCGAACGGCTCAATCGCTTTCTGGCACAAAAATCAAACCGGGACGGTTGATAATTCCTTTTCTTTATAGTATAATAAAAAACCAGGTTTATCTCCGGCGCTGTAGCTGTATTGTATTATATTGTAAAAAAATCTGAAACTGGGATGTGATTCCTGATGTATGTATCGGAAGGCAGAATAAAAATAGCCGTGATTTTTGGAGGCGCCTCCTCAGAGCACGAGGTGTCTCTCATGTCCGCAACCTCCATTCTGGAAAACCTTTCCGCCGAAAAGTATGAGGTCTATACCGTGGGCATCACCAAAGCGGGAAAATGGCTTTTGTACACCGGCGATTTAAAGGGCCTGACGGACGGAAGCTGGGAAGCGCCGGAAAATACGGTCCCCGCTTTTCTCTCTCCCGACCCTTCCGTCCACGGTCTCGTGGCGCTGCGGGACAGCGGCGCTGAAACGATCCGGCTGGACTGCGTTTTCCCGGCTCTACACGGAAAAAACGGCGAAGATGGGACGATCCAGGGACTGTTCCAGCTTTCCGGCATTCCCTATGTGGGCTGCAACACCCTGTCCTCTGCCGTGTGTATGGATAAGGCTGTGACCCACACCCTGCTGTCTGCCGCCAATATTGAGCAGGCTCATTACCTGTGGTTCTACGCGGACCGCTTCGACGCTGCGCCGGACACCATCAAAAACAAGATCATTGCCCGCCTTGGCTTCCCTGTATTTGTAAAGCCCGCAAACGCAGGCTCCTCCGTGGGCGTCAGCAAGGTGGATTCCCCCGAGGGCCTCGACGCGGCAATCCGCAAAGCCGCAGCGGAAGATTCCAAGGTGGTCGTAGAGGAAGGCATCAAGGGACAGGAAGTGGAATGCGCCGTTTTGGGCAATCGGGACGCCGATGCTTCCATCGTCGGTGAGATCGGCGCTTCCGCTGAATTTTACGACTATGATGACAAATACGTCAACGGCACCAGCCAGCTTTACATTCCTGCCCGCTTGGACGATGCCGTGGCTGAAAAAGTGCGGGAGACCGCCGTGCGCGCCTACCGGTGGCTGGGCTGCTCCGGCCTTGCCCGGGTGGATTTCTTTGTCACTGAAGGGGAACACAAGGTCATACTCAACGAGATCAACACGCTGCCGGGCTTTACCTCCATCAGCATGTATCCCAAGCTGCGCATGGAAATGGGCGTAAGCTACGGAGAGCTGCTGGATCAGCTCATTGAGCTGGCCTTCCAGAAAAAGGGAAAGGAATAAGCTTTATGGATAACCGTCCCATCGGCGTATTTGATTCTGGCCTGGGCGGGCTCACCGCCGTCAAGGAATTGGAAAAGGTCCTGCCCAAGGAAAGCGTGGTCTATTTCGGAGACACGGGCCGGGTACCCTATGGCAGCAGGAGCCGGGAGACCGTGCGCAGCTATGCCCGGCAGGACATGAAATTTCTCATGAGCCGGGGCGTCAAAGCCGTTTTGGCGGCCTGCGGCACAGTCAGCTCTACCGCCGCAGATATCGGCAGAGAACTGCCCGTCCCCTACTTCGATGTAGTGATCCCCACCGCCAAGGCCGCTGCGGCAGCCACCCGGAACGGGAAGATCGGCATTATCGGCACCAGCGCCACCGTTCACAGCGATTCTTACCGCAAGGCGCTGCTGGCCGTGGATTACAGGCTGGAGGTGTACTCTCAGGCCTGTCCTCTGTTTGTGCCTTTGGTGGAAAACGCCTTTATCGCGCCTCAGGACGAGGTGACAAGGCTGGTGGCGGAACGGTACCTGGCTCCCATTCGAGAGGCGGGCGTAGACACATTGATCCTGGGCTGCACCCATTACCCCATCATCAGCGCCACCATCGGTTCCGTCATGGGTAGGAACGTCACGCTGATCGACAGCGGGCGGGAAGCTGCTCTGGCTTTAGCCGCCGCCTTGGCAGAACAGGACCTGCTCTGCAACGAAACTGCCCTGCGACAGGCAAATTACTGCGTAACAGACGAACCGGAAAGCTTCGCGGCTGTGGCAGAGCTGTTTCTGGGACACAGCGTAGAGGGCCGCACGGAGCGCATCAACATTGAAAATTACTGAGCCGGGGGTGCATCCTCTCCCGGGGTAAAACGTGAAAAGGAAAGGAGCCGGAACGCATGCTGAAAGAGGACTACGATATCAGTATCATCGGAAAACAGGTTTATCAGGAAAGCGACGGCATTGAACCCGGCGAGATCACCCTGCGCACCACCGGCACCTATACGGAGCGCGGCGGCGCCCGGTTTATCGCCTACAAGGAATACGATGAGGACAACCCCAGGCTCACCTACACCTCGGTGCTGAAGGTGGAGCCCGGAAAGCTCACCATGATGCGGGCAGGCTCCGCCACCCGGCTGATCCTGGAAGAAGGCCGCAGGCATCTCTGCCTGTATGACACTGGCTACGGCACTCTTTCCGTAGGGGTGTTTACCAGTGAGCTTCGCTCCTCTCTGGACAAGCGGGGCGGGAAACTGGGAGTAAAATATACACTGGATATCGATTCCAATCTGTCCAGCAGCAACGAGATCGAGGTGGAGGTCAAACCCAGCGAAGTGAGTTGTTAGTTGTTAGATATTAAACGTTTAGTCGTTAGTTTTGGGACGGCTGACAGAGATCAGAGGAAAGGAAAAAGATTATGTCTCAGTTAGTGGAAAAGGCGCGGCAGCAGCTGCGGGAAGCAGTCAACGCCGCATTAAAACAGGCCATCGCCTCAGGGCATCTGCCGGAGGCCGCTCTGCCGGATTTCGTGCTGGAGGTGCCTGCCGACCGCGCTCACGGGGATTGGGCCTGCAACGCCGCCATGGCGGGGGCCAAGGCCTTTCACGCCGCACCTCGGAAAATCGCCGAGGCCATTATGGAAAATCTGGAGCTTTCCGGCACTTATTTCAAGTCCTGCGAGATCGCCGGCCCAGGTTTTTTGAATTTCACCTATGACAGCCGCTTTTACAGCGATGTTTTGCAGGATATCAACCGTCTTGGTCCTGCCTACGGCCGCAGCGGCACGGGGGCAGGAAAGCGGGTGCTGGTAGAATACGTTTCCGCCAACCCCACCGGACCCATGCACATCGGCAACGCCCGGGGCGGCGTACTGGGCGACGCGCTCTCCGCTGTGCTGGAGGCTGCCGGTTATGAGGTAGAACGCGAATTTTATGTAAACGATGCGGGCAATCAGGTCAATCGCTACGGACTGTCTCTGGAAGCCCGGTATCTTCAAATCTTTAAAGGCGAAGACGCAGTGGAATTTCCGGAAGACGGCTACCTCGGCCCCGACGTGATCGAAAACGCAAAGGGCTTTGCGGAGAAATATGGTGAAAGTTATGTAAACTCCATGCCGGAAGAACGCCGGAAAGCGCTGATAGACTATGCCCTGCCGCTGAATATTCAGGGGCTCCATGACGATCTTCTGCGCTATCGGGTGGAATATGACAACTGGTTCCGGGAATCTACCCTGCACGAAAACGGCGCGGTCCAACACGTGATAGAGCTGTTCAGGGAAAAAGGGGCTACCTATGAAAAAGACGGCGCCGTCTGGTTTCGGGGCGGAGAATACGGCTCCGAGGATTTTGTCCTGGTGCGTTCCAACGGCGTTCCCACTTATGTTGTACCGGATATCGCCTATCATTATAACAAGCTGGTGACGAGGAATTTTGATTTGGCCATCGACGTGCTGGGTGCGGACCATCACGGCTATGTGCCCCGGCTGAAGGCTGCCCTTACGGCGCTGGGAGTGGACGCCGGCCGCCTGCAGGTCGTTATGATGCAGATGGTGCGCCTGGTGCGGGACGGGGAAATCGTCAAGGCCAGCAAGCGTAGCGGCAAGGCTATCACCCTTGTGACCCTGCTGGACGAAGTGCCGGTGGACGCCGCCCGTTTCCTCTTCAATTCCTACGAACCCAACACCCGCATTGACTTTGATTTGGATCTGGCAGTTCAGCAGGATTCTCAGAACCCTGTTTACTACGTTCAGTATGCTCACGCCCGCATTTGCAGCATTCTGAAAAATCTCAAAGCCGACGGCATTGAGCCCAGGGACTGCACGCCGGAAGAACTTTCCCTGCTGACCGCGCCGGAAGAAATAGAGCTGATCCGTTTCTTATCCGGCTACACAGGGGAGATCACGGCTGCGGCCAAAAACATGGATCCTGCCAGAATCACAAGATATGTTGCGAACCTTTCCACCCTGTTTCACAAATTTTACAACAACTGCCGGGTAAAGGGCAGCGACAGCGCTTTGACCGCCGCGCGCCTGTACCTGTGCGTTGCCGCCAGGACTGTGCTGGAAAATGCCCTGGCGCTATTCAAGGTTTCTGCGCCGGAGTCCATGTAAGGAGACCTTTTCATGAAATTTGCAGAAGCGCTGCAAAGCAGGTTTCATTCCCCAAAAAGCCCGGAAACCATTTATGGATCTCTGTGCTCCCACACGATTTTGGGAGACGCCTTCTGGCTGCAAAAGCGGACGGGCCTTGTTTCCACTCGTGATTTTTGCGGAACAGTAGAATTTGACCGCTTTCAGATCTCGCCCTGTATTGATTACCGCAACAGTTTTCTGCCCATCATTTCCGGCACTGTGGAGCGGGACAACGACGGTTCCGTTGTTTCCATGCGGGCAAAAATGCCCCCCTTTGTCTCTTGGTTTACAATCCTCTGGGTGTGCGGCGTCCTCTTTTTTCTTGTGGTTTCCCTGACAAAGCTGTTTTGGCCGGGAATTGCCGGTCCCCTGTTCATGCTGGCAGTCATGGGCGGACTTTTGTACTTCGGTTTTTACCGGCCTGCCAGGAAGGCCCTGCGGCGGCTGGAAGAACTTCTGAAATAAATTTTGCGGCAAAAAATCCTCCGTATGGTCCACAGCCAAACGGAGGATTTCCTTTTTCTCTTTTTACCGGATCAATGCGTTTTCCAACGGGAAATTACTCTTTCTCTTTCCCCTGGCACTCCTCACAGCCGCACTCTTCATCGTCATCGAAATCGAATTCCAGAGTCTCACCGCAGCGGGGACAGACGATACCGCCGTCCTCCAGCATATCGTCAGTCAGCTCGATGGTCTCATTGCAGCTGGGGCAGGTCACTTCAAATTCGGCGTCACCACCGTGGTGGTGACCGCAGCCGCAGTCATCGTCCTCCAGGCCGTAGAAATCCTCTTCCACATTGCCCAGATCCTCGTCGATCTCGTCCACCTGCTCAGAGAGAAGATCGAAACCGTCCTCCAGCTCCTCCACAGATACGCACAAATCGTCAAGCAGCTCTACCATGGCGTTTAGCACCTTTGTTTCCTTAGCCTTGGGGTCCAGCTCCAGTCCTTCCATCAGGCCGCGGATATAAGAGGCGCGCTCAGAATTTGTCATCTTGATTCTCCTTCTGCGCCCACAGGCGCCCATTGTGTATTTGAAAGCCCAGAAATCAGGCTCTCTCCATATACTCTCCGGTACGGGTATCCACGCGGATCCTTTCTCCCTCGTTGATAAACAGCGGCACACGGATCTCTGCGCCGGTTTCCAGCGTAGCGGGCTTCAGGGTGTTCGTGGCTGTATCGCCCTTTACGCCGGGCTCCGTCTTCACGACCTCCAGCTCCACAAAGTTCGGAGGCTCCACGCCGAATACGTTGCCCTTGTAGGACAGCACCTTGCACGTCATGTTTTCTTTGACAAACTTGAAGTTGTCACTCATGACGCTTTTGTTGATGGGCGTTTGCTCATAGGTCTCGTTATCCATGAAGTAGTAAAGATCGCCGTCGCTGTACAGATACTCCATGTCCTTGCGCTCGATATACGCGGTGGGGAATTTATCGTTGGGGTTAAAGGTCTTTTCTGTCACGGCCCCGGAAATCACATTGCGGATCTTGGTGCGCACAAAAGCGGCGCCCTTGCCGGGCTTCACATGCTGAAACTCAATGATGGAGTACACGCCGCCGTCCATTTCAAACGTAACGCCGTTTCTAAAATCACCTGCGGTTACCATAAAAAAACAACCTCCGAATTAGAATTTAGATGTTAGAAATTAGGAATTCAGGAATGAGCAACGAACAATTTAGATAAGGGCAAATATTCCATTTTTGTCCCTGCTAACGCCAGTATACCCTATTTCCCGGCTGATTTCAAGATAAATCAAGAAAACCGAACGAAAAAAGAGCATTGGAGCAGGGCTATCTCACGCTTACAGTTCGATCAGCTCTTTGGGAGACTTGGTCAGCGTGCGGCAGCCATCGGCCGTAATAAGCAGCATATCCTCTATTCTCACACCGTATTTTGCGGGAACATAGATACCGGGCTCGTCGGTAATGACCATACCCTCCTGACAGATGGTGTTGTCCCTGCTGGAGAAAGTGGGCCATTCGTGAATTTCAAAGCCCACACCGTGCCCGAGAGAATGGCCGAAGGTGCCGGGGTAATCCTTCTCGATGATATCCCGGGCTACCTTATCCATATCGCAGCAGCGCACGCCGGGAGCCGCCGCGCCGATCACTGCCATATGCGCCTTCAGAACGGTTTCATACACAGTCCGTTGTTCATCGGACACATGGCCCAGGGCCACTGTGCGGGTCATATCGGAATGATAGCCGTCCAGCAGCGCGCCGGTGTCCATAGTGACAAAGTCGCCTTTCCGGACCGTGTTGTCAGAGGGAACGGCATGACACTGGGAACCGTTTTTGCCAGCGGCCACGATCAGCTCGAAAGCCACGTTTTCCGCGCCGTTTTTCCGCATGAAAAATTCGATCTCAAGGGCCAGATCCCGTTCGGTGACTCCTTCTTTGATGTAGGGCAGGATATGGTCAAAGGCCGCGTCCGTAATGGCCTGGGCAGCCTCGATGTGCTTTACCTCTTCCGGAGATTTCACCATGCGCTGCTGCCGGACAGCCGCGTCCAGCGTGTCGTCCAGCACCGCTTCGGCGCCGTGGTCCCGAAAGCATTTTTCAAACCGGCGGGACTGGACCACGGAAAGCTTTTCCGTTTCCAGATAGATCTCCTTTACACCGTGCTTCTCAATGAGCTCCCCCAGCTTGTCATCCATGCGGGTAAAGCCCGTGACCTCGCAATACTGGGCCTTGTAGCGGGCGGCCTCCTCATAGCGGAAATCCATGAGCAGATAGGCTTTTTCTGCAGTGACAAACAAAACGCCGTCCGTAGCGGGAAACTGCGTAAAATACCGGCGGTTCCGCTCGGAAAAGATCAGAGCGGCTTTCTGAGGATCGCCGTGGATCAACGTGTCCGTCAAACGTTCTACAGGGTTTTTCATCGAATGACATCCTTTCTGTTTTGATAGCTGCTTCGCAGGCCTTTTTCAAGACGCCTGCGAATTTTAAATGTAACGCCGCCCTCCAGTTCGATGGGGGACAGCAGCACAGATTTCATACCGCACAGATTCGCGCCGATCACATCGGTGAAGATCTGGTCCCCGATGATGGCGCATTCCCGGCGCTTCATCTTTAAAAGAGCGCAGGCCTTCAAATACCCAAAGGGAAAGGGCTTCATAGCGAAGCTGATATACCCAAGCCCAAATTTGGCGGCAAAGGGCCCTATCCTTTTTTTGTAATTATTGGATACAATGATCAGCCGGAATCCGGCGTCTACCATGGACCTTGCCCATTCCACTGCCCCGGGCGCGGGGTCATGAGAAGAATAGGATGCGATCGTATTGTCCACGTCCAGCAGCAGGGCCCTGACTCCCAGTTCCCGCAGAAATTCCGGGGTCAGATCTGTAACCCTCCGCTTCATGGCGGTAGGTCGAAAAACAGCCATAAGGTTTATTTTCTCCTGAAACCTGGCCGCGCCAAAGCGCCGCCGTTTTTTGCAAACCGATTCCCGGGTAAAAACAAAAAAGCGGGCTGGCGCCCGCTTCTCAACGTAATTTCGAGCAGCCTTACTTATACTTGCGCTTGCGAGCTGCTTCCGACTTTTTCTTACGTTTGACAGAGGGCTTTTCATAAGCCTCTCTCTTGCGAACCTCCTGAATAACGCCCGCTCTGGCGCACTGCTTTTTAAAGCGGCGAAGCGCGCTGTCCAAGGATTCGTTTTCCTTGATTCGAATCTCAGCCATGTATATCCCTCCCATCCGCCCTAAGGCAGGGGTGTTTCGTCATATCGCACCAATACAACACAGATAATTATATCGTTCCGGTTCTGGATTGTCAAGCCCTCTTTCTTTCATTTTTCCGTCAAATTTCAAAGGCCTTTCTTCTTTTCGGCAGCACAGGAAAGCACGGAGCCGCTGATCTGCGCTTTTTTATCGTTTAGGAATCGATGGCGGTTATCTCCGGATAGTTGGTCATCAGCGTGATGATATTGTCCGGATCAAAGCTTTTTGGAAAAAGCACGGAAAGAGTGGCCTCCATGCCGCCGTCCTCGTCAATGTTCTTGATATGAGTGGAGATCACCTGAACATTCATACTGGTGAGAACGGAAGTAACGCGCTCCCGGGTATCGTCTCCCTTTTTCACATGCAGATGGATCTTTCCTGCGTTGTTGGCATTGAATATCTTCCAGTTCCGGTGGAAAAGGTACTGTATCACCAAAAGCATGATCGTGGTGCCGATACCCAGCGCCCACATACCCGCGCCGATCGCCATGCCGATGCCAAGGGTGGCCCATATGCCCGCCGATGTAGTAACGCCGCTGATGCTGGTCTTGCGGTTCAGAATGATGCCGGCCCCCAAAAAACCAATGCCCGTGACCACGCTGGCCGCCACACGCGAAGCATCTACCGATACGCTGTCCCGGCCTATCACATCAAAAAAGCCGTATTTGGAGATGACCACCATGAGGGAAGCGGCCATGGCGATAATGGTGTGGGTGCGAATGCCCGCCATCTTCATACGGGACTCCCGCTCATAGCCGATCATCAGCCCGCACAGCCCGGCAACGAGCACGCGCAGCAGATAATCGCCCTGTTCCAATATGTATTGCATGACCGAATCCATAACACGACTCTCCCTTCCCGTCTGCGGTTTCTTCCCCAAACGGCGGAAGTACCCACGTCAGGCTCCAAAACCGGCGCAAAATATAATATGCCTTATTTTACAAGAGTCTACCCGGAACTTTCAAGTATCAATATCACGACCGGGAATATCAAATTGTAAACTGTCAGGTTTTGATACCTGCCGCCTTACCGGGACAAAAGCGTATGCCTCTGCCTTTTCATGGCAACCGCCGGTTGATCTGCTCTTCTAAAAAAGCTGCTCTTTCCTGCCGAGAATGCCGCCGGAGTGATAAACGCGCCGCAGACGGCATTTGCAGAGACATTCTGCAAACATAAAAAGCGCCCCGTCTGTCAGTTTCCTGACAAGCGGGACGCTTTCCTATCGGTTTTAAAGCATTTATCGAGAGAAAAGGCGAGTATTACAGGAGGCGAGGCTCGCCGTCTTCCATGGTCATATCGATAATGGCTTTCATATACTTGCCGTATTTGTCGTACTGTTCTCCCTGGGCTTCATCAAACTTGTTCATCGGGAAGACCTTTACGGGAATATCCTTGTAGTTCCAGGTCCCGTTGGCCAGCATTTCGGCGGCATTGTAGGCACCTTCTCTGGAGAGCCAAGCCTGACGCGGATGAGTGTTCAGCATTTCAATAGCCTTTACACCCAGCTGCTGCACATCGACAGTTCTCTTGCCGCCGGTGTGATAGTCGGCTACACAGAGCTGACCACACTCGGCGGTCAGGTTGACAGCCAGATCCAAAGAATCGCTGCCTTCCTCCGGGTCGAGGCCTGCGCCCCACTCCATAACGACCTTGAAGCCCTTGAAATCGCTGTCGATGAACTTTTTCTTGGCTTCTTCTACGAAGTAAACCTCGTCGGCGCCATACTTTTTGGCGTCGTCCAAGGAGGTCTGACGCTTATCGATAGCCACTACATAGCAGCCGCGCAGCTTCAAAAGGCTGATAGCGCCGCAGCCCATATAACCGCAGCCAACGACTGCAACATGGGTGCCGGGCATCTCGACCTTCGCCTTGCTGACCGCACTCATCATGCAGGACAGCGGCTCGAGAATCAGATCTTCGTCACGGATATTATCGGGAAGCTTGACCACAACGTCTTTGACGGGGTCAGCTACCTGATACTGCACCATGCCGCCGGAACCCGGCAGCGTGCCGCCCCACATGCCGCTTACGCGGTCGCCGGGCTTAAATCCGGTAACGTTCTTGCCGACCTTCTCCACAACGCCCAAAGGCTCATGGCCGAAAGTGGCTCCGGCCTCGGCTACCTTCCAGTCGTCATGCTCAGAATGGCATACGCCAACATACTTGGTTTTGATCAGCAGCTGATCATCGGTCGGGGTAGGAATATCGATCTCTCTGATGATATTCTGCTTGGGACCTACAGCAACGATCTGCTTCTGCTTCATTTTTCATTTTCCTCCCTTATCAAATCTCATCGAGGCAATCTTTTCAGACCTTCCAGCGGCGGCTCCAGCGGAAAATACTCCAGCCCCATGTATCCGGTATACCCGGTCTCCTCGATCGCCCGGAAAATATTCGGGTAATCCAGCTCGCCGGTATCGATCTCATGGCGGCCCGGATTTCCAGCCGCATGGAAATGTCCTATCAGGGAAATGTTTTCGCGGATACTGCGAATAACATCGCCCTCGGTGATCTGCTGGTGATAAATGTCAAAGAGTATCTTAACATTTTCACTGCCGACTTCCCTTGCTAATTGGAAAGCCTCTTTTGAAGAAGAAAGATAATACCCCGCGTGGTCAACCGCCGTGTTCAAAGGCTCAACCACCAGCGTGACTCCGCTCTTTTCGAGCCTCGGAGCAGCCAGTTTCAAGCCCCGGAGCAGCGCGGCATACTGCTTGTCCCGCGCCTCCCCGGTGTCTGCGCCGACCTGACTGATCAGCGTTTTGCAGCCGAGCTTTTCGGCGGCTTTCAGGCTTTCCTCAAGACCGGCAAGATACTGCTCATGCTGAGAGGGGTCCACCAAGCTGATGAATTTTGTGCACATGGCAGCCACAGTGAGGCCCAGCTTCTCTTTTTCGGCCGCGATCTGATCCAGATCTTTGTCCCACCAGGACCAGAACTCAAACGCATCTATACCGGCTTCCTTTGTTTCGCGCATTCCTTCCGGAAAGCTTTTCCCCATATACAGGGCGTCAACGCACACGGAGTATTTCATAATCTTTTCTTCCTTTTTACTTTAGGTTACGATCAGCCAAGATCAACTTCGCCGCTGTCGTAGATCTCCTGAACCTGCTTCAGGCAGCTTTCAATTTCAGAGTCCATGTCAGCGCCGCCGATAATGTTGGTCAGCATGGTGTTCAGAGGTCCATTCGGGAAAGCGTCGATCTGGCTCCAGGTGGGGATAGCGGGGTCGCCGTAGTTGCAGCGGTCAGCCTGCTCGATGAAAGCCTTCATCCAGTCGCTGCTGTAGAACTCGTCTTCCATAACGTCTTTTCTGGAGTTGGTGAGGTTTACAGCGGAGCAGATCTTGACCTGGCCTTCCTTGCCGCAGAAGTACTTCAGCCATTCTTCGGCAGCTTCACGCTCGGTGGTGGTCTTCATGATGGCGATAGGAGCGGAGTAAAGAACAGAAGACTTGCCTTCGCCGGTCACACTGGGCATAACAGCGCTGCAGGTCACTTCTTCCAGCTGGGGAGCATTGGCCTGTACAGAGGTAATAAAGTCAGCGTTCTGGCCCAGCACGATGGACGCCTTTTCAGCCTGGAACTCGGTGGCAGCGTCGAAAGAGGGGTCAATTACGTTGGGAGTGCAGACCTTGTACTTGTTGATGACGTCCAGCATGAACTGAATGGTATCTTTTCCTTCCTGGCCGCCAAAGGTGAACTCGGTGTAGTCGTCGTTCATAACGCTGGTGCCATGTCCTGCCAGGAGGTTGAACCAGCCCTGGTCAAAACGGGCCTGGCTTACGGGCAGCACTACGCCGGAACGGGTGATGTTGCCATCGGCGTCTCTTACAGTCAGCTTTTCAGCAGCTTCGATGAGCTCGTCATAGGTGGTGGGAACTTTGGTGATGCCGGCCTCTTCAAAGTGCTTCTTGTTGTAGACCATGCAGCGCACGTCCATACGCCACGGAATAGCCATGATTTTGTCGTTGACCTTTACTTCGTCGATAGCGGCCTGGAAGTAAGCGTCCTCGCCGCCCAGCTCTTCAAAGATATCGGTAACGTCGGAAGGACCGTACTGGTCCCCGCCGATAGTCGCGAAGGAAGAGGTGAAGTAGATGTCGGCCACATCGGGGGCTTCGCCGCCGGTGCAGGCCAGAGTCAGCTTGGTGAGAGCCTGGCTCCAGTCGATGATGGAGTAGTTCACGGTGATGCCGGTCTTTGCCTTAAAGTCTTCGGTCATCTCTTTCAGAGCCTTTTCCTGGGCAGAAGGGTCGTTGCCGTACTTCTGCATGGTAAAGGTGATGGTCTTTCCGCTCAGGTCGGTGTCCCCTCCGGTGGAAGCAGGAGTGCTCTCAGGAGTGGAATCCGCAGCAGGAGTGGAGCTGTTAGCAGCAGGGGTGCTGCTGGCAGGCGTTGACGAATTGTTGTTTCCGCAGGCAACGAGCGTTACCAGCATACAAATCGCCAGCAGTGCGCATAGGACTTTTTTGGATGTTTTCATCTGTCATATTCTCCTTTTTTTATACTCAACGGCTTTTCGCCGCTGGTTACTGAGTTGATTATCCCTTCACCGCGCCTGCGGACAAACCGCTGATCAGGTATTTCTGCAGGAACGCGAAGAAGATGATGGCGGGGATCGTGATCATGACCGCCGCGGTCATAGTCAGGGAAACATTGCTGTTGGCGCCGTACTGCCCGATGAAGTCATAAATACCTACGGCAGCGGGCTTCATGGTGTTGTTGTTCAGCATGATGCTGGCCCACATAAACTCGTTCCAGCCCTGGATAAAGGCAAAGATAGCTGTCGCCACCAAGCCCGGAACGGAAATGGGGAGCGCGATGCGGAAGAAAATCCCAAACTTGCTGCAGCCGTCCAGAGTAGCGCTTTCCTCAAGCGCGACCGGCACCGACTGGCTGAAATAGCTTTTCATCATCAGAGTGCAGAATGGGATCGACCAGACAGAATACGCAAAGACCAGGCCCTGATAAGTATTTGTCAGTCCTGCGTTAAACATGATAAAGTAGAGGGAAATAAGGGGCAGACTGCCTGGAATCAGCTGCGAGGCAACCATGAGGACCGATGTGATCTTCTGAGGCTTTCGCAAAACGAAACGACTGATGCTGTAGCCGCAGAAAGTGGCTAAAACCAGTGACAGGATCGTCGTTGCCACGGAGATGAGCAGGGAGTTTCCCAGATAACGCAGCAGAGGCATCTGCTCCCACACAAGCCTATAGTTGTTAAAATCCAGATAAGACGGGATCCACACCGGCGGAGATGACATCAGCTCCTCCCGGGGTTTCAGGGAGGTGAGCACCATCCAGTAATACGGGAACAGGACAAAGAGGCTCGTAAAGATGATAACGAACCAGTGCCATACCCCACCGAGTACCCGTCTGCTTTTCTTATTCATGTTTTCACTCCCCTTTCTTAAATGTTATCCGTCTGTTTCAGCTGCTTCTTCAAATATACGATAGCCGGGAACAGAAGGATGAGCATCATTAAAACGCTGATGGTGGCGCCCTGGCCGTAGTTGAAGTTAATGAAAGCTTCGGTGTACACATCGACCGCCATGACCATCGTACTGTTCAATGGGCCGCCCTTTGTGACCAGATAGCTGATATTGAAGTTGTTGAACTGCCAGATACCTTCCAGGAGGATCGAGGTCTCGATGACGGGCATCAGGCAGGGCAGCTTGACCCTGAAGAAACGCTGCGCAGCATTGGCGCCGTCCACCGTGGCAGCTTCCAGCAGCTCGTCCGGAATCGTCTGCATACCGGACAGGAACATGACCATCAGGAAGGGGAAGATCGACCATGTATTGATGATGATGATGGAAATCAGGGGCATACTTAAAAAGCCCAGAATTGGTTCAGTGTTCCCCAGGAAATTGATGGGCTTGCTGATCCAGCCAAGCTGCATCAAAAGGCCGTTGAAGGGACTGAAAGTCTCGCTCAAAAGCAGCTGCCAGATAGAGGCAGTTACCAGCGGAGGCGTGACCCAGGGGGCCAGGAATATGGCCCGGAAGAAGGTGCGTCCGTGAAATTTCTTGTTCAGCTCATTGGCAACGAGCATGGCAAACACCGTGCCCAAAGCCAGCGAAAATACCGCAAACACCAAAGTGTTCAGGATCGTCTTCCAGGTATCGGGGTCCGCCAATGCCTTGGCGTAGTTGCTAAAGCCAATATAGGTTACGACCGGCTTCAGCAGGGACTTGTCCGTAAAGGAAAGGCGGATAGAATCCAAGCTGGGATAGATCTGGATAATCAATACGCCTATGAGCGCTGGCAGCAGCATGATGACCGGCGTATACTTGTCGATGAATCTTTTGAATTTTTGCACTTTGAAATACCTCCCAATATTCAAGACTTATAGACCGTGGATCGTTCCGGTTTCTTCAATCTCAGTGATCTCGTCGATCCGAACCTGATGCCGGCCGCCTTCAAACTCGCCTTCCAGCCAGCTTTTGACGATCATCAGTCCCAGATCCTTTCCCACAACTCTGGAACCCAGGGAAAGCATATTGGTGTTGTTGTGCTGCCGGGAAAACAAGGCAGAGTAACAATCAGAGCACGCCACACAGCGGATCCCATGAACCTTATTGGCAGCGATGGAAATTCCGATCCCCGTTCCGCAGCAAATGATGCCTTTCTCACATTCACCGCTTGCCACGGCGTTTGCCGCTTTCAGCGCGTATTCCGGGTAATTGCAGCGTTCGGTGGTATAGGTCCCGTAGTCCTTGTATTCCAGATGCAGCTCATCCAAATATTCCATAATGTGCCGCTTCAGTTCGATTCCGACATGGTCGCTTGCCAGTGCTATCATTTCTGTTACTCCTTTTACAGATTTTCCCGAGCATAAAGAGCGCTGCCCAGAACGCCGTTTTCTCCCTGATTCTCAGAATATACGATGTGCAGGTGTTCGGCGGGATAGGGCTTGCGGCTGTGTTTATAGATGTACTGCTCCAGGCGTTTCTTTGGGAACTCCGGCATAGCCAGCACACCGCCGCCTAAAAGGATCACTGTAGGATCCAAAATATTGATCTCAGTAGCAATAGGCAGGGAGAGATGCTCGAGATACCGGTCAATTTCAGGCGTATCGCCCTTTTTAGCGAACAGTTCGGAGATCTCCACGTCCGGGAAAGTGGATCTTTGCAGCTCCACCAGATATTTCCCGCCCACGTGGCTTTCCATGCAGCCTTCGTTTCCGCAGCCGCAGATATCGGTCTTGTCCCACACGGGGATATGCCCCAGCTCTCCTGCTGCTCCATCGTTTCCGACAATGGGCCTTCCGTCTACTGAGATCACATTTCCCAATCCGGTCCCGATATAGCAGCCGATGATGACGCCCTCATGGGGGATCCGGTACCGGTAAAGATCGTAATAAAACAGCATCGTGACGTCCCGCTCCAGAAAAATCGGGAAGGAAAAATGGGGCTGCAGTGCTTTTAACACATTTTTTCCGCTGAAGCCCTTGATGTTCGGCGCGTTCCACACGGTGGAGCGGTCCTTGCTCATAGCCGCCGGGATCCCCGCCGCCAGGGCAAGCACCTCCTTCCCCTCCGCGCAGTCGGCCAAATACCGCTTCAGGTACTGGGCAAGGCTCTCCAACGTATCTTCGCCCTGCAGAATTTCTTCCTGCCGCACTTTCCGGTAGTCGGAAAGCCGGTTTTCTTCATCTACCAGACCCAGCCGGATATTGGTGCCGCCAATATCGACGCCCAGGATATAAGTGTGCTTTTCCATAACCGTCCTCCCCTGTCATGTCCTCAGGCGGGGCAAGATCGTCTCGTATGCTTCCCCTTTGCCAAACAGAGCGGAAGTCCCCAAAACAAAGCCATCTACGCCCAGTTCGGAAAGCTCTCGGATCTTTTGCGGAGAAATGGCGCCGTCCACCATGAGACAGAACCCGTATTCCTCTTTCAAAGCCGCAAGGGCTTTGAGCTTCCGGTCCGTATAATCCAGGTATTTCTGACCGGCAAATCCAGGATTGACCGTCATTGCCAGAAAATAATCCACAAGCGGCAGCAGCTCTTTTACAGTTTCCACACTGGTGCCGGGATTAATGGCTATTCCAGATTTTTTCCCCAGGCTGTGAATTTTATCCAGCGTTCTGGCCGGGTGAAGATCAGCCTCGGGATGAACTGTAATGATATCCGCGCCCAGGCCGGCAAACAGTTCCACATAATTGCCGGGAGAATCGATCATCAGATGAACGTCCAGCGGTTTTCCGGTAAGCCCGCGGATACAGGCCACGTCCTGAAGACCCATTCCAAAATTGGGAACGAATTTACCGTCCATAATATCGATATGAAAAATATCTGCGCCGGCTCGATCCAGCGCTTCCACCTCTTTTTGCAGGCAGTTGAAATCCGCACACATCATAGAGGGACAAAGGACTTTTTTTTGCACAGTCACACATTCCTTATACTAAAAAATACGGTAAAATACCGTTTTGCCTGAGTAAACGTTTTCTCTAAGCGCATTGTGACAGATTTTTCTCTCACTGTCAAGCCCCTAAATCGGAAATATCCATTTTTCACAAGATGATGTTGTAATTTTTAGTGCTATTTACCCACTCTCGAGGAATAAAAAGATATTTACAGGACGAAATCAATATGATATAATGGGTAACATATGAGTAACAGTAAGCCTGGACCGAAGCGGAATCTTTATAAGGTTTACAAATCGAAAGCGACATGATATAATAAGTAACGATAGATTTTGAAATGGAGTGGACTCTTTGCGCAGCAGAAAAAAGGTTTCGATCAAAGATATCGCAAGATTAAGCGGTGTATCTGTCGCAACGGTTTCTCGGGTGATCAACCGCAATGGCCGGTTTTCTGAAGAGACCCGCGAAAGAGTGGAGGCCGTGATCCAGGAATATCAGTACACCACAAATATGATGGGAAAGAGTCTGCGGGAAAAGAAAACCCATACCATCGGGATCATCGTGCCGGATATCACTAACGAAATGTTTGCATTCATTGTCTCGGAATTGGAAAAAATATTTTTTTACCAAGGCTATTCGGTGCTCATCTGCAATACAAACGCGGAGGACGAGAAGGAAACTGCTTATTTTAAGATTCTGGAATCCAAGTCTGTGGATGGGATCATCTGCATTTCCGGCAGTGAAGACCTGCCTGAACATATCGTATCCAGCGGAATTCCCATCGTCTGTATTGACCGCAAACCGAAGGGAAAAAACGATGTGGTCTTCGTTGAATCCGATCATTATCTTGGCGGCTATATCGCCACCGAGACACTGATCAAAAAAGGGTGCAGGAAAATTTTGATCCTGTCGAGGCAGAAAGCGCTGTCTGCGAACGCTCAGCGGCTCAGCGGATATTTGGACGCCCTTCGAGACTATGGGCTGCAGGCCCTTCCGGAGCATTTCGTAGGCCTGCGCGATGATGATTCCAGTTTTCAGGGTGCAAAAAACCGCATCTTTTACATGGCGAAAAAGAATCTCTCTTTTGACGGGATTTTTGCCACTAACGACTGGCGTGCATACGGGGCGTTGGTAGCGCTTCAGCAAAACCATGTGGCTGTTCCCGGACAGATAAAGATCGTCGGGTTTGACGACAGCTCTGTGTCGGAAACCTGTTATCCGGCCATCACCACCATTCAGCAGGACAAAAAGGGATTGGCGCTTCAGGCCGCTCAAGTGCTGTTGGACAGAATGGCGGGAAAAGAGGTCACAGAACGCCGGATCGTTCTGCCTGTCGCACTGGTGGAGCGGGGAACTACCTGAACGGTTCCCCCCTGCGCTCTGCTTTGTGATGAATCACAGAGCGCAAACGACAGGAAATCCACGGGCTGAAATTTTCCACCGGCACTTGAAATTCCAGTGTTCTCATGTTTTCCATGCTGTGCTCTCCTTTTCCTGAATTTTGGGGTGCAACTCACCCTCCGCCGCCAAGCGATAAACTCGCCTACCGCTATTTCGCGGGCTTCCAGATATGCTTTGATTTCAGCGTACAGCTCAGTATTGATCCTGGCGGTGATGCTTTTCATTTCTCCTGTGGGCAATCCTGATCCTCCTTTTTAAGTTTTGTGGTTTTGCGAAACAAAATCCCACCGTGACGGAAAGGTGGGAAACAAAACTTCACAGCGAAACGTCTGTTTCGCTTGCTCTCCTCTGTCAAGAATTTTCGAATCGTCTCACGGACGATCTCTTCCGCGGTACAGCATCAAATTTCCGCCTGCCCCACATAATGATTATAGAGCGCTATCGGAATTTCGACCTGCATTTCAAAATTCATCTTAGCTATCACCTCCCTGCAACCCAAAACAGCAGAAGCCTTCTCAAATGAGAGGACTCCTGCTGCTTTTATTCTTCCTGCGTTATTAATGAATGCTTTGTGCAGCTTTCTCGTAGG
The DNA here is from genome assembly GCA_964642055.1 of uncultured Acutalibacter sp. GTDB lineage: Bacteria > Bacillota > Clostridia > Oscillospirales > Acutalibacteraceae > Acutalibacter. The sequence goes on from CAZXLM010000039.1 coordinate 22,022, forward strand.
CTCTTTTGAAATTCTCGAAAGAAAAGCGCTTGATCTCGTCCTCCAGCGGATATCCCCAGGAATCGTTAAAGAATTGCATATAAGCCAGCCCACAGCGGTAAGC
>CAZXLM010000040.1:0-21899 GCA_964642055.1 uncultured Acutalibacter sp.
TCTGCACCCGGGGGTCGTGGGCGTCAAAGGTGACCACGTTTTCCACGCCCATGGCCTGAAGCTCCTGCAGTGCCACGGCGCAGTCCAGAGATTCCCGATAGCTTCTGCGGTGCTGCCGGCCGCCGTAGAGAACGGGCATGATAACGTTGATCCGGTGGGCCTTGCCCCCCACAGCCTGGATCAGCCGCTTCAGATCCTGATAGTGGTCGTCGGGAGACATGTGGTTTTCCTGCCCGAAATAGTTGTAGGTACAGCTGTAGTTTCCCACATCTACAATGAAAAAGAGGTCGTATCCACGGACCGTATCGGTGATGATCCCTTTTCCATCTCCGGAAGAAAACCTGGGGCAGCTGGCGCTGATACGGAAGGTATCCACGTCCATACCCGCTTCCTTCGCCCATCTCAGCAGGTGGGCCTCGATTTTGTCGGAAAGCTCATTTGCACCCTCCAGGGAAATGATTCCCAGGGGAGCCACACGGTTCTCAGGGCTGAAAAAAAACTGCGCCGATTGTTCCATACTTTTGGCCTTTCCTTTCTCCGTCCATATTATGTTGTAGTGTTCCGCCTCCGTAAAGACAGAAGGCCTGTAAGAATTCCGTAACAAAATCTTAACACAAATCTGAGTTCAATTCTACAAAAAGCGGCGAAAATTTTGTGGGAAAACTGATTTTGCACAGGCCGCACAATTTTTGCGTTTTCCAGGGTCGTTATTTTGTGCTTCCGCGCAATACGATGGAACCGTAGGGGGGCAAAACGGCTTCCGAGGCGGGCTCTTCTTCGGGAAACAGGACATACCCCGCGGGCAGGGAGACTTTCTGCTCCCTGCCGGAGAAATTCTGCAGGAATACATAACGGTTCGTTTTGCTTTCCCGCAGGCAGGCCTCCACGCCGTCCGGCAGCTGTGTCTCCGGCAGCGCCCGTTTTATGCCGCAGGACAAAACCAGTTCCCGGTAAAAATCCAGGTAAAAGCCGTCTTCGGCAGAAGCGCCGATATAATAGGCCTTTCCTCTGCCAAATTCGTTGACGGTCAAAGCGGGTTTATCCTTATAAAAATCGTCTCCGTAAACGCCGAGGACCTCAGCCCCTTTTGCGTGCAGCAGGGCGCAGAGCTCTTTTACCTCATAGCGCGCGCCGCCTGTCAATACAATGGAATTTGTTTCGCCGTCCCACAGGCCATCGGTGGCCTCGTTCCACAGGCCGAACACCTCCTGAAGCCCTTCGCCTGGCCAGCCGCCCAGGTGGCACAGGTCGTTTTCGTTCACAAGGCCTGTCAGATAGGTGCCCACCAGCACGCCGCCGTTTTCCACATAGCTTCGAAGCTTCTGGGCAAAGCCTGCCCGCAGCATGTACAGCATAGGGGCCACGACCAGCTTGTAGCCGGAAATGTCGCACTCCTCGTCGAGCACGTCCACAGGGACGCCCATGCTCCAAAGAGCCCGGTAATGGGCCTGGACCGTTTCCACATAATGGGTGCCGCAGTTTCTCGGTCCTGCCGCGCCGTCGATGGCCCAGCGGTTTTCCGTGTCGAATATCAGGGCAACCTCCGCCTTGACTTCACTGCTATATAGGGAATCGATGGTTTCCAGCCGCTCTCCAACGGCTTTCACGTCCTGAAATTCCAGGGTTTCGTTCGTCCCGCGGTGGTCCACGACGGCCCCGTGGAATTTTTCCATGGAGCCCCGGCTTTTGCGAAACTGAAAGTACTGGACGGAATTGGAGCCGTGGGCGATGGCCTGCATGCTCTGGGCCATGTGCATGCCAGGCCGTTTTAGACGGGAGACCGGCGTCCAGTTCGTTACGCTGGGGGTGGACTCCATCAGCAGGAAGGGCTGCTTTTTCAGGGAGCGCATGACGTCGTGCCACAGGGCCACTTCCGAAGCGACCCTGCCATTGTTCCCGTTCCGCCACCAGGGATAGCTGTCCCAGGAGATCACGTCCAGCTCGTCTTTAAATTTGAAATAATTGTAGTCGTCAAAATAGTACATGAAATTTGCCGTTACGGGAATATCCGGGTCCACAGCCTTTACCGCGTCCCGTTCCAGCTTCATGAAGTCGATGACCTGGTCGGTGGTAAAGCGCTTCCAGTCCAGCGTAAGGCCATGAGTGCCGGTCTCCCCGTTTGGCACCGGGGCGTGTATCTGTTCCCAGCCGGTATAGGTATGGCTCCAGAAGGCCGTCCACCATTCGTGGTTCAGGCGGTCCAGAGAGCCGTACTTTTTCTTCAGCCATTCCCGGAAGGCCGCCTGGCATTGGGGGCAGTAACACACGCCGCCGTATTCGTTTGACAGATGCCAGAGGATCACGCCGGGGTGGGCGGCAAAGCGCTGCGCCAGGGCAGTGTCGATGGCCTTCACCTTTTCCCGGTAAAGAGGAGAAGTGTAGCAGTGGTTGTGCCTGCCGCCGGTTTCGTCCCGGACCAGGGCGGGGGAAACCCGACGGATCTCCGGATATTTTTCACTCATCCATACGGGCTTTGCGCCGGAGGGTGTGGCAAGTACAGTGTAAATGCCGTTTTGATACAGATTGTCAAGGACTGCTTCCAGCCAGTCGAACTGATACTTGCCCTCTTCCGGTTCCAGCTTTGCCCAGGAAAAAATGCCCACGGAAACGCAGTTGATATGCGCCTCCTTCATCAGCTCGATATCCTTTTCGAGAATGTCCGGGCGGTCCAGCCACTGATCGGGATTGTAATCCCCGCCGTGCAGCAGATGCGTGTATTTGGGGGTCAGGGGCTTCATAAAAAGAACTCCTCTCGCATGGTTTTGGCAGTGCAGTATACCTTCATTGTAGCGCCTTTCAGCTGTTTTGAAAAGCATTTCAGAAAATTTTCCGGCGAGCCCGGACAAATCTGGAGGGAAAATGACAGGACAGAAAGGAAAGCTTCCTGTAAAATAGAGGCATACGGTAAAACAAAAAAGGAGAAGATCATATGCTGAACCGAGAATTGCGGGAACACTATCTCACTACCGGGTCCTACACCTATGCCGGACCCTATAAAAGCAATTTTCAAAGCCTGCCGGACGACCCCCGGGCGCTGGGGAAGCTTATTTCCCACCAGATTGTTCACCGGGTCACCCTGCGGGAGGGGAACCGGAACGCCAATTCTGACCTGCGCTACGGCGATATGAACGAATTCCCCTGGTACCGCTCCCGCTGCGAGGACGACATTTTCCTCACCGCCCCGGCCATAACCGCCGAGCTGTTCCGGCTGGACGAACGGGGCTTTGTGCCGGACAGGGCGGTGCGAAATAAGCTGATCCTCACCTGCCGGTACGTTTCTGTTCTGGTTTCCGCCATCTACAAGGCCAAGGGCATTCCCTGCCGGAGCCGTGCGGGCTTCGCGCCTTACTTCAAGCCGGGGGTCAGCATGGACCACTGGATCAACCAGGTGTGGAGCGACAGGGAAAACCGCTGGATCACTTTTGACGCCGACGGCTTTTACGACGAGCAGGCCATGGGCATCTGCCAGTATGACATGAAGGAAGAAAGCTTCGACTGGGCGGCCAAAGCCTGGCTGGATATCCGGGCGGGAAAGACCGATGGGACACAGTTTCTCTACGCAGACGGCCTTGGCACCTGCTCCCTGAAGGCCGTGATCCGCTATCTTTTTTACGATTTTCACGCTCTGATGAACAGCGAGATTTCCTATTTGTTCCAGCCATGCTGTATTGACGAAAAATTTGATTCTCTGACGGAGGCGGATCTTACAGAGCTGGACGGACTTGCAGAGCTGCTGCTTTCCCCGGACGAAAATTTCCCCGTCCTCCGGGAGCTGTGGGAAACGAACCGCAGGTTCCGGGTACTCAACAGCCCTTTGGTGGGCGACTGGGACAACCTTCCCGTTTTGGAGCAGGCCGGCGATTTTTGAAAAGAACCTGTATCATAAATAAAGCCGCGAAAAGCGCGCGGAGCTCGGAACAGTCTCCGGGTCCCGCGCGCTTTTTATATGGGGCCGGTAATCCTTATAGTGTTTCTATAAGCCTTTGAAGAAGGCTTTGAAATTGTATGCCGGCCCGGCCGGCCGTCTCCTGTACCTCCGCGTGAGAAAGCGGCTTATCCCCCAGTCCCGCCGCGCTGTTCGTGATGCAGCTGATGCCGCAGACCTCCATGCCCATATGCCGGGCGGCCATGGCCTCGCAGGCGGTGCTCATACCCACCGCGTCGGCGCCCAAAGCCCTGTACAGCCGGATTTCCGCCGGGGTTTCGTAATTGGGGCCGGTGGTTTGCAAATAGACGCCCTCTTTCAGGGGGATATTCAGCTCCGCTGCGGCGGCCCGCGCCTTTTCTGCCAGGCGGGGGCTGTAAACGTTTGACATGTCGGGGAATCTGGCGCCAAGCGCGTCCTCGTTGGGGCCAATCAGCGGGGAAGGGACGAAACAGGAAATATGGTCGCTCAGAAGCATCAGGCTGCCGGGATTCAAATCGGATCGAATGCCTCCGGCGGCATTGGTCAGCACCAGCCGCTCCGCGCCCAGAGCGTGAAGCACCCGGAGGGGGAGCACGACTTCCTCCATGGAATAGCCCTCATAAAAATGAACGCGGCCCTGCATGACGGCTACCGGTTCCTTTCCCACCGTGCCGAAAACGAACCGGCCCAGATGGCCCTGGACCGTGGAGATGGGAAAGCCCGGAAGGTCCCTGTACTCAATGGAAACCGCCCGCTCTATCCTGTCGGCGAAGGCCCCCAGTCCAGAGCCAAGAACAACAGCCGTCCGGGGAATAAAATCTGTTTTTTCACGCACCGCCTTTACGCAGGCTTCCACCCGTTCCATGATCGCACTCATCTGATCCACCCTCTATTTATGTAATGCAGAATACAGGCGGCAAAACGCGGGGAACGCGCCGCCGCACATCTGTATTCTACAACGAAAAGCCGGCCCCGGTCAACAGTCTTCGATCCGCAGGAGACGGTTGTACTTTGCCACCCGTTCCGTGCGGCAGGGAGCGCCCGTTTTGATCTGACCGGCGTTTACCGCCACCGCCAGGTCGGCGATGAATGTGTCCTCCGTTTCCCCGGAACGGTGGGAAATGATGGTTTTATAACCGCTGCGCTTGGCCAGGTCCACGGCGTCCAATGTCTCGGTAAGCGTGCCGATCTGGTTGGGCTTTATCAGGATGGCGTTGGCGGCTCCCTCGTCGATGCCCTGCTGCAGCCGCTCCGGGTTGGTGACGAACAGGTCGTCCCCCACCAGCTGTATTTTGCTGCCCAGGCGGGCGGTCATTTCCGCCCAGCTTTCAAAGTCTTCCTCTCCCAGAGGATCCTCAATGGAGAAAATGGGATACTTCTGCACCAGGCCCTCCCAGTAGGAAATAAGCCCTTCGGCGTCGTATTCCACGCCCCGCTTGGGCAGGCGGTAACGGCCGTCGGAAGCCCATTCGCTGCCTGCCGCGTCCAAAGCCAGCTTTACCCCGCCGGAATAGCCCGCCTTTTCTACAGCGTTCAGAATTTCCTCGATGGCGTCCTCGTCGGAGGACAGGTCCGGAGCGAAGCCGCCCTCGTCGCCTACGGCGGTGGAAAGCCCCTTCTTTTTCAGCTCCGCCCCAAGGGTGTGGTAGATTTCCGCGCACCAGCGCAGACCCTCCCGGAAGCTTTCCGCGGCCAGGGGCATGATCATAAATTCCTGAATGTCGATATTGTTTCCGGCGTGAGCGCCGCCGTTTAAGATGTTCATCATGGGAACAGGCATCTGATGAGCAGCCGCGCCGCCGAGATACCGGTACAGAGGCATTCGGTAGTGGGCGGCGATGGCCCGGGCGCAGGCCAGGGACACCGCCAGAGTGGCGTTTGCTCCCAAGTGGGCCTTATTCGGGGTGCCGTCCAGCTTTTTGAGCACGCCGTCGATCTCCCGCACCGTCAGGCTGTGGACCTTTTCCAGCGCGGGGGAAATGATCTCATCGATGTTCCTTACCGCCCCCAGCACTCCCTTCCCGCCATAGCGCCGTTCGTCCCCATCGCGCAGCTCCACGGCTTCGAACTTGCCGGTGGAAGCGCCGGAGGGTGCGGCGGCCGTGCCCGTGGTCCCGTCGGAGAGCTGCACGGTGGCGCTGACTGTGGGGTTGCCCCGGGAATCCAGGATTTCGCAGCCGTAGATCTTTTGAATTTTTACCATGTTGGTTCCTGCCTTTCCAAAATTTGCGTCCACTTTTCAGTATTTGTCATTGCGGGCCGCTCTAAACTGTGGTAGGATAAAAAAGGAAAAATTTGCTGCGGGAGTCCCTCTGAAAATGGGACTTCCGATGGAAATAACAAGGAAAGGAACGGTTGTATTTTATGGAACTTGAAAGAGTTGCCCCCGAAAGCGTCGGGATCCATTCTCAGGCTGTTTTGGACATGCTGGACGAGTTGTACCGCTGCGGCATTGAAATGCACGGCTTTATGCTGCTGCGCCACGGAAAGGTCTGCGCCGAAGGAACGTGGAACCCTTACCGGCCGAACACCCAGCACATCATGTTCTCCTTCAGCAAAAGCCTGACCTCCACAGCCATCGGATTTGCACGGCAGGAGGGGATATTGTCCCTGGACGAAAAGCTGGTGGATATTTTTCCGGACAAATGTCCGGAGAATCCCAGCGAGAATCTGAAAAAGGCGGAGATACGCCACCTGCTGATGATGGGCTGCGGCCACGAAACGGAGATCCCCTGGGGCGCTGACGGCAATCCGGACTGGGTCCGGGAATTTCTGCACCACCCCTTTGTCTATGAGCCGGGGACCCATTTCTTCTACAACACGGCGGGCACCAATCTGCTTTCCGCCATTTTGACAAAAAAGACCGGCAGGACCCTGACGGAGTTTCTAAGACCCAGGCTCATAGAGCCCCTGGGTATCAGCGATATTCACTGTCAGCCCCTGCCGGACGGCACGGAGATGGGAGGCGCGGGATATTCCCTGACCATCGAGGATATGGCCCGGTTCGTCCAGTTTGTGGCGAATAAGGGAAAATGGGAGGGAAAACAGCTCCTGGAGGAAAGCTGGTTCGACGAGGCGACCGCCAAACAGATCGAGAACCGGGGCGCAGGCTGGGGAGGAGATCCCGACTGGCAGCAGGGTTACTGTTACCAGTTCTGGCGCTGCGAGCCGGAGGGCGTGTTCCGTGGAGACGGCGCTTTCGGCCAGTACGGCGTCGTGTTTACAAAGCAGGACGCGGTTCTGGTGATCCAATCTGCCTCCATGCGGCTGCAGGCGGTGCTGACCGCCGTGTGGGAAAAGCTGCTGCCCGGCATGGCAGAGGATCTTCTGCCCGAGGACTTCAATGCCTGTCATCGGCTGCGGAACCGCCTGAACGCCCTGGAGCTGAACCCCATGCTGGGCGTGCGGAACCCCGGCGCGGAAACTTCTCTCAACGGGGCTGTATACCGTCCCGATTCCCCCCTGCCTGCCATGACGGATCTCATCGGCGGTATCGGCAAATTTGTGCCGGACGGCGGCGCGCTGCTGTCCCTTGGGTTCCGTTTTGACGGCGACGACGCTGCTCTCCTGTGCCGGCAGGATAACGGGGAATATGAAATCAAGGTAGATATGACGGGCCATTTCGCCCTTACCGGCGTAAACGGCGTTCCTTACGGGGCTAACGGCCGCTGGCGCGCCAAGGACAAGCTGGAGATCGAGCTGCGAAACACCCGCATGGCAGGAGGAAAGCGCTTTGTTTTCCAGTTCACGAAAGACAAAATGACAGTGAATGCCGACTCCACCATGCCGGAGGCCGGGGGCCTGGGAGACCCCCTCACGCCGGAAATGACCTTCACTCTGGAAGACGGCGAGATCAGCACGAAAACAAAGATGTATTGGGAAGCGGAATAGCGATACAGCGCGCCGCCATTCGGCGGCGGGAAAGGTGGAGACGGTCATGAAAAAAGAGCAGTTTACCTCTTCGGTGGACGGGGGGAACTATCGTGTGACAGACCGGTTTTATTCCCGCCTGCGGGAACTGGTGCGGGACAGGGTGATACCCTACCAGTGGGAGGCCCTCAACGACCGGGTCCCGGGAGCGGACAAAAGCGGCTGCATCCACAATATGCGGGCGGCGGCGGAAGGCGGAAAAGGCGAACATTACGGCTGTGTGTTTCAGGACAGTGACCTGTTTAAATGGATGGAAGCCGCGGCGTTCAGCCTGATGTGGGCGCCGGACGAAAAGCTGGAGCAGGAGCTGGAGGATACGGTGGCCCTTGTCGCTGCGGCCCAGATGGACGACGGCTATCTGGATACCTATTATATATTGGGGGACCCCGCCCGCCGGTGGACGAATCTGAAGGATAACCACGAGCTGTACTGCGCGGGCCACATGATCGAAGCGGCGGTGGCCCATTACCGGGCCACCGGGCGGGAGACCTTCCTGGACGTGGCGGAAAAGCTGGCGTCCCACATCGATTCCGTGCTGGGGCCGGAGGAGGGAAAGATACACGGCTATCCAGGTCATGAGGAAATTGAGCTGGCGCTTTGCAAGCTGTATGAGGTCACGGGAAAAGAGCGGTATTTGAAGCTTTCACGGTATTTTCTGTCGGAACGGGGAAAGCAGCCCCTGTATTTTGAGGAGGAGACCGGACGGCAGGGCAACTCCTTTTACTGGAAGGACGGGCCGCTGCAATACGCCTATTATCAGGCGCACAAGCCTCTCATGGAGCAGGAGGGACCCATCGGCCACGCGGTGCGCGCCAATTACCTGTACGCCGGGGCCGCGGCGGCCGCCCGCTGCGCGGAGGACGACGAGCTTTATGAGCACCTGCGCCATATCTGGCGGGAAATGACGGAAAAGCAGATGTACGTCACCGGGCAGGTGGGGTCCTCGGAATACGGCGAGGCCTTTACCTTCCCCTACGATCTGCCCAACGACACGGCTTACGCGGAAACCTGTGCCGGGCTGGCGCTGGTTTTCTTCGCCAACCAGATGCTGAAGATCGAGCGCCGGGGCGAGTACGCCGACGTGATGGAACGGGTGCTGTATAACGGCGCCATCAGCGGCATGGACCTGAGCGGAACATCGTTTTTCTATGTGAATCCGCTGGAGGTGCTGCCGGAGGCCTGCCGAAAAGACCAGAGAAAGACCCACGTAAAGCCGGTGCGGCAGAAATGGTTCGGCTGCGCCTGCTGCCCGCCAAATCTGGCCCGTACCGTGGCTTCTGTTACGGACTACGCTGTGGGCTGCACAGAGACGGAGCTGTTCCAGCACCTGTACTTGGCAGGGGAATATTCCTGCGTGCTTTCGGGAACGCCGGTAACGGTTTCTCTTCAGGGAAATTACCCCTGGGACGGCAGGCTGACGGCCGTCCTTTCTCCGGAACGCCGGGCCGCCTTTACCTACGCCCTGCGGATACCCGGCTGGTGCGGGGGAAAGTACACGGTAAGGGTAAACGGGGAAGCGGTCTCTAAGCCCCCTGTAAACGGCTATTTGTACCTGGACCGGGAATGGAGCCCGGGAGACACGGTGGAAATTTTCTTCCCCATGGAGGCCAAACGGGTATGGGCCCATCAGAACGTCCGGGAGGACGTGGGCAGAGTGGCGGTCCAGCGGGGGCCGGTGGTCTATTGTCTGGAAGAGGCCGACAACGGCAGGGAACTGCACCGGGTCCTGCTTCCCAGAAGCAGTGGATTTACGGAGCGGTTCGAGCCGGAGCTTCTAGGCGGCATTGTGACGCTGCGCTGCCAGGCAAAAATGGAGGAAGGAGAGACCGAGAGCCTGTATACCTTCCGCCCGCCCACAACTGGAAAGGACCGGGAGCTTCTCTGGATCCCCTACTATGCCTGGGCCAACCGGGGCGAAGGGGAAATGATGGTCTGGGTCAGAGAGCTGTTAGATTTTAGTTGTTAGAAAGGGCTTTTTGTCCTTTGGCTCCCCTTGATACACAAGGGGGGCTTTCTTTTTCCCTTAATTTCTCATTCCTCCTTGCTAATTTCCTCCAAGGATCGCAAAAGGTTACGATTTTGAAACTTTGATTCTGTTTTTGTGCAGAAACAAATGACAAAGCCGTAACCTTTTCTTGTAAAAATCGCTAAAAACTGCATGGGAAAGCGGTTCCCATTTTACTTGACTTTTTCGGTTTTTTGAAATATAATCTACAAAAGCAAGACGGGACGGCTGAAATTGCAGGATGTGGGTGAAAAACCTGCATGCATGGAAATTCCGACGTTTCGCTTGCAAAGTGCTTTTTGGGGTACAATGACGTACTTAACCGGCGCTTCCGGTTTGCCGGAATAGGCGGTCAGGTATGTTTTTGCTATTCCAAAAAGACTTGAATTTGTCCCATATTTTCCAAAGGAGATGCAAGAACATGAACATCAAACGTATTTTGTCCCTGACGCTTGCCGCTGTTCTGATGCTCGCGCTGGTTATGTCCGGCTGCGGCGACACCAACAATAACAGCAGCACCGCGTCCACCGGCGGGAATGACAACTCTTCCACTCCCGCTTCCTCCGCTGTTGTCAGCAATACCGGCGCCGGCGAGGAGAAGATGGCCGACGATCAGACCATCTATGTCAGCCAGGAGCTGGCTGCTACCTTCGACAGCACTCAGGTGCAGGATGTTCCTTCCGGCACGATTGTGAACATGACCCAGGAGGGCTGGTTCCGTTACAGCTTTGACGATGCCGGCACTGCCATGGTGAACAAGGCTGCCTGCGCGGACTACACCATTTCCGACGACGGCTTGGTTTACACCATGAAGATGATCGACTACAACTGGAGCGACGGTCAGCCCGTCACTGCCGACGACTACGTATACGGCGCTCAGTGCGCGCTGGATCCCGCCGCGGCCGCCCCCTATTCCTTCTTCCTCACCGGCCTGGTAGGCGCTGCCGACTATAATGCCGGCACCACCACCGATTTCTCCACCGTCGGCGTAAAGGCCATCGATGAGAAGACCGTTGAGTACACTCTGGCTGCTCCCGATTCCACCTTCCTGAGCAAGCTGGCAAACTCCATTTTCTTCCCCAAGCGCAAGGACGTTGTTGAGGCTGCCGGCGGCGAGTACGGCAATACCAACAACTGGCAGTCCCTGGTTTACTGCGGCCCCTATACCATTACCGAGTGGACCGACAAGGACCACGGCGTGCTGGAGAAGAACGAGGCTTACTGGGACGCTGAGAATGTGTTCATCACCACCATCGATATGACCTATGTTGCCGAGCAGGCCACCTCTGACCAGCTGTTCGAAGCCGGCCAGCTGGCTTTCAAGGGCGCCAGCAGCGAATATCTGCAGAAGTACAAGGATAAGGCTGCCGCTGGCGAGTGCCAGATGGTAAACGCCGACTCCACCATGAGCGTTTTCTATTTCCTTTTTAACTCCGAGCGTGAGCTCACTTCCAACGTCAAGATCCGCAAGGCCATTGCCTATTCCATAGACAATGTGGCTTATTGCGATACCATCATGGGCCGCTACACTCCTGCCGAGGTGCTGGTACCCGGCCCCGTGGCCATGGGCGAAGGCAACTATCGCGAAATGGCTAACGTTGAGCCCTGGAGAGCCGGCCGCGAAGAGTACGGCAACAACCCCGAAAAGCTGCAGGCTCTGTTCAAGGAAGGCCTGGAGGAGCTGGGCAAGGATTCCAGCGATCTGAGCAGCTACACCCTGACCTACCTGACCATGAACGAAAGCTCTCAGGACGCACAGGTTATCGAGTTTGTTCAGCAGGCTCTTGAGACCAACCTGGGCGTGAAGATGGAAGTGAAGGTTTCCGCTGACTGGGGCACCTTCCTGAACGACATGGAAGGCAACGAGTGGGATTTCGTGGAGACCGGCTGGTCCCCCGACTACAACGATCCCATGACCTACCTGGATATGTTCGAGACCGGCAACGGCTCCAACCACGGCAAGTACTCTGACGCCGACTATGACAAGATGGTGCGCGACGCTTATGCCGCTACCGATGATAACGCCCGCTTCGAGCTCTATAAGCAGATGGAGCAGAAGCTGGCCGACGATATGGCAGTATCCCCCCTGTTCATTCAGGATGTATGGCAGTTCCGTCAGAACAATGTACGCGGCCTGGGTATTGCCACCATTGGCTCCAACTGGGAGCCCAAGGGCGTATATCTCGCTGCTGAGGAATAAGCAGAGCGGGAAACCCGTAAAATAAAATAAAAGGGCGTTTGGGTCTTTTGTAGAAATGCCCAAGCCCCCGGTTTGGGAAGCGTGCGGACGGCCGAAGGAGCTGTCCGCACCTTCTTTCTTTTCCGGTGCAGGATTTCACATTGGAAAATTCATTTTTCACTTATTTTCACTGGGAAAGATGTTGCAAAATACGGAAGTTCATGATATCCTTATATAGATATCCATCTTAGAATTTGAATTTATTGAAGGAGGTGAGGTCATGGCGAAATTTGTCGCGAAGCGTTTTGTCTATATGCTCATTACGCTGTTTTTGGTATTTACCGCCACATTCTTTCTGCTGGCGTCCATTCCCGGCAACGCCCTGACTATGAAGATCCACAAGCTGCCTGCCCAGGCGCAGGAGCGCATTATGCAGAAATACGGGTATGATAAACCCGCCGGAGAGCGGTATTTGCTTACCCTGAAAAATGTGGTGACAAAAGGAGACTTTGGCGAGTCCATTGCCAAATCCGGCGACACCCTGGGCTCGATTCTGAATAAGCGGCTGCCTCCCACGATCCGCCTGAATATTCAGCAGATGATCGTAGGCGTTACCCTGGGGCTGATCCTGGGGATCATCGCCGCGATGAAGCGAGCAAAAGCGCCAGACTTCATTATCCTTATTTTCTGTATGTTCATGACCTCAGTGCCGTCTCTTGTTATCGCGCTGATTTTGCAGCTGACGCTGACCGGGCCTGATGGGCTTCTGCATCTGCCCATCATCGGCTGGCCTAAGGGAAAAGATCTGTGGTTCGGAGGCTGGCAGTTTACCATACTGCCCACCTTCGCCGGGGCCTTGTTCTACGTGGCGGGTTATGCTCGTACTACAAAGATCGCCATGTTGGATTCCATCTATCAGGAATGCACCACTACGGCCAGGGCGATCGGTATGTCCGAGACCCAGGTGATGATTCATCATGTGGTGCGCAACTCCTTTATTCCCATCGTTACTTATCTGCCCGGCACCATTGCCGGTGTGCTGTCCGGCTCTCTGTTCATCGAGCGCGTGTTTTCCGTCCCTGGGATCGGCAGCTATTACGTGGAGTGCATCACCCAGCGTGACGTTCCCATGGTTTTGGGCTTTACGGTATTTTACAGTGCGATCACCATCGTGTCTATTTTCGTTTCCGATGTGCTTTACGGCATTGTAGACCCGCGGATCAAGCTGGTCAGCGGCTCGTCTAAGTAAAGGGGGGAAAAACATGAGCACAGATACTGTTACAACGAAAAGGCCGGAGGAGCGGTTCGCGTTTGTAGACCAGGAAACCCTGTACGCGGATGAGATCACCCGGAAAAATATCGGCTTCTGGGCCGATGCTGTTCGGCGGTTCAGGCAGAATAAAGTGGCAATGTTTTTCCTGATTATTCTGCTGCTGCTGGTAGTCATGTCCATTTTGGGCCCTGTGATTTCAGGCAAGGACTACATAACCATTAACGGTGAAGACAAAAATATGGGGCCCTGTTCTCAGTATTGGCTGGGCACGGATAACATGGGCCGAGACCTGTTTACCCGTTCCTGGGTGGGCCTTCGGACGTCTTTGATCATTGCCATTGTAGCCGCTGGGATTCAGCTGATTGTCGGCTGCCTGTACGGCTCCGTCATGGCCACGGTTGGCGGCATCGTAGATGATGTGATGATGCGTATCGTGGAGGTCATCAGCAGTATTCCAAACCTGATCCTGTGCACCCTGCTGCTGGTGGTGTTTGGAAACGGTTATATCCAGCTGTTGTTTGCCTTGAGTATTACCTCTTGGACCGGCACTGCCCGTTTGGTGCGCGGCCAGATTCTGAAGCTGCGGGAAAGCGAATATGTGCTGGCCTCCAAGGCCATGGGCGGCTCCAATATGCACCGCATCTTGAAGCACCTGCTGCCCAACACTCTGGGCCTGCTGATTCTGGAGCTGGCGCAGGCTATTCCCAGCGTTATTTTCTCTGAAACCAGCCTTTCTTTCCTGGGCATTGGCCTGATGCCCCCGAACTTCAGCCTGGGCACCATGCTGCAGCAGGGTCAGAGCACCATGAATTTTTATCCCTTCCAGCTGATCGTGCCCTGCGTGCTGCTAAGCCTGCTGGTGCTTTCATTCAACGTGGTGGGCGACGCTCTTCGTGACGCCCTTGACCCGCAGCTGCGCAACTGAGGAGGGAAAACACAATGGCAGAAGAAAAAGTAACTCCCGTTGTGGAGGAAGAAGAGGTCGGCGAGATCGGCAAAAACTGGAAAGCAAACCCCCATAAGTGGGAGGGAGACCCCAACCAGCCGCTGCTGGAGATCAAGGACCTGCGAGTTTCCTATAATACTTACGCGGGCGAGGTCCAGTCTGTCCGCGGCGTCACCTTTGATGTGAAGCACGGCGAGATCTTGGCGGTCATCGGAGAATCCGGCTGTGGTAAAAGCGTGACGGCCCGTTCCATCATGTCCCTGATCCGGGAGCCGGGCGTCATCAAAGAGGGAAGCCAGATCACCTTCGACGGCAAAGAAGTGCTTTCCATGTCGAAAAAAGAGCTTTCCCAGTACCGCGGCGGCGAGTGCGGCATGATCTTCCAGGATGCTCTCGTGGCCCTGGACCCCACCATGCGCGTGGGCAAGCAGATCATGGAGAACCTGCGGATCCACAGCAAAATGAGCAAAAAAGAAGCAAAAGAAGAGGCCATTCGTCTGCTGGACGTAGTGGGTATCCCTAATGCCGAAACCCGTTTCAAGCAGTATCCCTTCGAGTTTTCCGGCGGCATGCGCCAGCGCGCCATGATCGCCATGGCAGTGGCGTGCCAGCCCAAGCTGGTAATTGCCGATGAGCCTACCACGGCTTTGGACGTGACCATTCAGGCGCAGATCATGGAGCTTCTGAAGCGCCTGAGAGACGAGGACGGCACTTCTATCATTCTGATCACCCACGATTTCGGCGTTGTGGCCGGTTTTGCGGATAAGATCGTGGTAATGTACGCCGGACAGATTGTGGAGCGCGGCAGCCGTCAGGAAATTTTCTATGAGCCGCAGCACCCCTATACGTGGGCGCTGCTGGGCGCCGTTCCCCGGCTGGACTGGCAGAATAAGCAGATGCTCCGCACCATTCGCGGTACGCCCCCGGATCTGGTGGCGCCGCCCAAGGGCTGTCCCTTTGCCCGCCGGTGCGAGCTGTGCATGAACGTCTGTCTGGAGGAAATGCCTCCTGAGAAGTCCTTTGGCGAAAAGGGGCACAGCGCCATGTGCTGGCTCTATGCGGACGACGCTCCGGCGGAGGTCCGGGAAAAGGCCGAAACTCTGCGTGTGAGGAAAGGAGACCGGAAAGATGAGCAATGAAGTGGAAAAGACCACTGCGGCGTCTCAGCCGCTGCTGCAGGTCTCTCATTTGAAAAAATACTTCAAAGTCGGCCGGAAGGCCACGCTGATGGCCGTGGACGACGTCAGCTTTGACATCATGCGCGGAGAAACGCTGGGCGTGGTGGGCGAGTCGGGCTGCGGTAAAACCACCTGCGGCCGTACCTGTGTGGGTATGTACGAGCCCACTTCCGGCACCGTTCTTTATGACGGGAAAAACGTTCACCAGCTCAAGGGTGCTGAAAAGAAGGCGTTTACCAAGGAAGTCCAGATCATTTTCCAGGATCCCTACGCTTCCCTGAATCCCCGTATGACGGTAGCGGAGATCATTGGCGAGGGTATGGACGTGCACGGCCTGTATACGGGCAAGAAAGAGCGGCAGGAACGCGTTGGCGAGCTGCTGCGCATGGTGGGTCTGAACCAGGAGCACGCCAACCGCTTTATTCACGAATTTTCCGGCGGCCAGCGGCAGAGGATCGGCATTGCCAGAGCGCTGGCAGTGGAGCCCAAGTTCATTTTGTGCGATGAGCCCCTGTCTGCGCTGGACGTGTCTATCCAGGCGCAGATCGCGAACCTTTTGATTCGCTTCCAAAAGGAATTGGGTCTGACCTACATGTTTATCGCTCACGACCTGGCAATGGTGAAGCATATTTCCGACCGCGTGGCAGTCATGTATCTTGGAGCTGTCGTAGAGCTTGCTTCCTCCGATGAGATCTACAGCAATCCGCTGCACCCCTATACCGAAGCCTTGATGTCCGCTATTCCCATTGCGGATCCGGATATTGAAGACAGCCGCCAGCGTATTATGCTGGAGGGGGAGGTCACCAGCCCTATCAACGTTCCCGCCGGGTGCCGGTTTGCAAGCCGCTGCCCTCGGGCAAAAGAATGCTGCAAGTCGGAAACGCCCCCGCTGGTGGAGATCAGCCCCAATCATTTTGTAGCCTGCCATTTTGCAGGCGGGAAATGAGGAAGGTTTCATGAAAGAGACTCTTTCCAAGGTGGGACATGACCTGCTGGTCTGTGCGGTGGCCGCTGTTGTTTTTGCCACCGCGGCGGCTGGTATCGGGGCGCTGCTGGGTCTCGCGCTCTACGCTCCGCCCGAGGTGCCGGTCCCTGCTTTGCAGGGCGCCGTCAGTGGACTGTTGATAACAGGCAGCCTGAGTATGCTGTGTTCCGCGTTCTTTTTCACAAAGCGCACCCGGAAGGAAGATTCTTCCATGGGCAAATTCTGGAGAGAGAAGTTCCGGTGCTTTAGTTATCAGGCCGCTTTTCTTGTGATCAGCGTCATTGTTCTGATTGTGGCCTGCCTGATGGATCGATTTTTCCTTTCGCGATAATCGTGAAGGTTTTTAAATGAGATACCCCCGGCTCTTATGAGCCGGAGGTTTGCTCATTTACGGCAGACGTGCTATACTCATTTTACAAACTTTTACAAACCAAATACGATGCGGGGCTTGATGCAATGAAAGAAAACAGGTATGACGATCCGGCTTTTTTCCGGAAATACAGCCAGATGGCGCGTTCACAGCAGGGATTGTCCGGCGCAGGGGAATGGCCGGAGCTTCGGAAGTTGCTGCCCGATTTTCAGGGAAAAACCGTTCTGGATCTGGGCTGCGGATACGGTTGGCACTGTAAATATGCCGCCGAGCATGGCGCCGACCAGGTGCTGGGGACGGATATTTCCCGCAAAATGCTGGAAACAGCCCAGCAGAAAAACGCCTCACCCAACATTATCTATCAGCAGTGCGCCATGGAGGACCTGCGCCTTCCGGACGACAGTTTCGACGTGGTGCTCAGTTCTCTCGCTTTTCATTATGTGGAGGATTTTTCAGCCCTGGCCGGGAAGATCAGCCGCTGGCTGAAAGAGAGCGGACAGCTGGTCTTTTCCGTGGAACATCCGGTCTTTACCTCCCACGGTTCGCAGGACTGGTATTACGATGAGGACGGAAAGATTCTCCATTTTCCCGTTGACAATTACTACATGGAAGGAAAACGGGACGCGGTTTTCCTAGGCGAACGCGTTACGAAGTATCATCGGACCCTGACCACTTACCTGAACGCCCTGCTGGACCGGGGGTTTCGGATTCAGCGTGTGATCGAACCCCAGCCGCCGGAATGCATGATGGATATTCCCGGCATGAAAGACGAGCTGCGCCGCCCCATGATGCTGATTGTGTCGGCAGTTAAGAGCGGCGAAGCAGCGGAGCTGTGATCAAATTTGAATCTTCTCCGATGAAAAAACACAAAGGCCCCAATAGGGCCTTTGCGTTTTTTGTGGCGCTACCACAAAAGTGATATTTTCAGCGCGGGCTGCGCAGTAAAAGCATAGAAAAAACCTGCGGTTCGCGACTTGCTCACCGCAGGTGTGGCGCGCCGGAGAAAAAAAGTCCTCTCACGCTGTTCGAGGACTTTCCGGGAGTTTTGCAGGCAAAACTCCGTCAAGTGAAAAACGAATCTTCTCCGATGAAAAAACACAAAGGCCCCAACAGGGCCTTTGTGTTTTTTGGCGCGCCGGAGAAGATTCGAACTCCCGGCCTTCTGATCCGTAGTCAGACGCTCTATCCAGCTGAGCTACCGGCGCAGAAAGTGAAAAAGCAATTTTGCTTTCTCACAACTCAACCATTATAAGCTCCCCGTTTCAAAATGTCAAGTCTTTTTCCATTACCTGTTTTGAGAGCCGGTTCGAGGTCGGGTGAAATTACAAGGCGCTTTTATCCATGTGCGACAAGCAGCTGGGCCGGGTGCTGGACCTGATGGACGAGCAGGACATGTGGAAGGACACCATGCTGATCGTCAACACCGACCACGGCTTTATGCTGGGCGAGCACAGATACTGGGCCAAAAATTACATGCCGCTGTATGAGGAGATATCCCATATCCCGCTGTTTATCTGGGATCCCCGCTGCGGAAGGCAGGGCGAAAAGCGGAACGCACTGGTGCAGACTATCGATCTGCCGGTAACTTTGCTGAATTTCTTCGGTGTTCCCGTGCCTGGAGATATGCTGGGAAAAGATCTGGGCGCCTTGCTGCAAGCAGAGCAGCCGGTGCGGGAAGCGGCACTGTTTGGAATCCACGGCGGCATGCTGTGCTGCACAGACGGGCGCTATGTGCTGATGAAAGCCCCCGCCACTCAGGAAAACCAGCCCTTGTACGAGTATACGATGATGCCGGCCCATATGGTGGGCTTTTTCAGCGAGAGCTCCCTGAAGTCCATGAAATGGCACGAGCCCTTCTCGTTTACGAAGGGCGCACCGGTCATGCGGTTTGAGACAGACGGAAATTTCGGCGGCGGCCATGCCTATGGGGATATGCTGTTCGATCTGCAAACAGACCCTCATCAGGAACGCCCCCTGGAGGACGAGGTGTTAAAGGCCCGTACGGAAAAGCTGATGGTTTCCCTGCTGCAAGAAAACGATGCCCCGCCGGAGCAGTTTGAGCGGCTGGGTCTGACGAAAGACTGAAAAAACCTGATAGTTACACCTGCGGACCGGATGGTTTCCGACCGCCTGCGGTCCGCTTAGGTCGTTCCCTCCTAAAACTTGTCCCCCTGATTGTTCTGCTGAGTCGGCAAAGCAATCAGGGGGACGTTTTCTTTATGTGTTTTTGCTGCCGCCCGCCTTTCAGCTGATTTTTGCCGGTCCTGTGTATTTGACAAGGGCAAACCCAAAAGCGGGCAGAACGCGGTCCGCCGCAGAGGAGCCGGAAGCGGGGATTACTAAGGCCGGACAGTCTCCGAGCAGGAACTCCCCTTCGGCGCCGGGGCAGAATTTTTCCGGCAGGGCGCGGGGCTCTCCGGCGCGGTTTACGACCAGGACAAGACGGGAAAGGGCTCCGTTCTGCGCCGCATACCGTTCAAAAGCCAGCAGATCGCCGTCCGCCAGCAGGGTGCGGTAGCCTCCCTGTCCCAGAATAGAGCACTGTTCTCCCCGCAGTTTTCCCAAATTTTCATACCAGCTTACAAGCTCCTTGTCTTCCCGGCCCCAGGGATAGCAGGCCCGGTTAAAGGGGTCGCGGTAGCCTTCCATGCCCGCTTCATCTCCATAATACACGCAGGGGATACCGGGCAGAAGATACTGGATAAGCGAGGCAAGCTTCAGCCGTTTTTTTCCAATCTCCCGCTGTTCGGGCGAGAGCTGCTGAGCGCTCTGCCATTCCCGGCCCCGGCCGTTGCTGGGTTCTCCGCCCAGCACCGTCAGGGCCCGTTCCGTATCGTGGGTCCCAATATGGTTCATCAGCAGGCGCAGGCACTGAGGAGGGTAATTTTCCACCAGGTTTTCCACGGCCTCCGCAAAATGCCGGGGATCATTTCCTAGCAGGAAGCCCAAAATAGCGTCCCGGAAGGGATAGTTCATCACCGAGTCCAGCTGCCCCCCCAGCAGATATCGGCGGCGCACGCCGTAGGCCGACTTATTGGAAGCGTCCTCCCACACCTCGCCCAAAATCAGGGCGTCCGGTTTTTCTGCTTTTGCGGCCCGGGAAAGACGGTCGATAAACGCATCGGGAAGCTCGTCGGCCACGTCCAGCCGCCAGCCGGAGGCCCCGGCTTTCAACCATTTGCGGACAATGCCGCTTTCACCGTTGATATAATCGTCGTAGGAAGGATCGGTTTCCCGAACATTGGGCAGGGTGTCGAAATTCCACCAGCAGTCGTAAGACTCCGGCCAGCTGTGGAAGGAGTACCAGGAGAAATAGGGAGAATCCTGAGACTGGCAGGCGCCCGGCCCGGGGTAGCGCCCTTCTCGATTGAAATAGACGCTGTCGCTGCCCGTGTGGCTGAACACCCCGTCGATAATGATACGGATGCCCAGCCTCCCCGCGGCGCTGCAAAGCTCGGAAAAGTCTTGTTCCGTCCCCAGCAGGGGATCTATTTTGGAATAATCTGCCGTGTCGTACCGGTGATTGGAATGAGATTCAAAGAGGGGGTTGAAATAAATACAGGTCACGCCCAGTTTTTTGAGATACGGCAGCTTTTCCTGTACGCCTTTCAGGTCCCCGCCGAAAAAGTCGGAGTTTGTCACTCTGCCCTGTTCGTTGGGCTTCCAGTCCGGCTGCTCAAACCAGTCCCCGTGCAGGGTGCGTCCGGCGGGCAGGGCCTCCGCAGGCGTGCCGGAGCGTGCGAAGCGGTCGGGGAAAATCTGGTAAAAGATCCCGCCTGTAAGCCATTCCGGGGTGGAGAGCGTCTGGGAATAGACCGTCATCTGCCAGCTGGAAAGGCCGCCGCTGACGGCTGCTCCGGAAAAGCCCTTGGAAAGCCGCAGGCTTCCCCGGCAGGTACGGGCCTCAAAATAATAGAAATACAGGCCCGCGGCGGAGGGGGTGTAATGACACTCCCACCATTCCTTGTCCTCGCCGTTCATGCCGCACCAGAACATATCCAGCCGCTGGACGCCGACGCCCTCCTGCTCCATGATCAGAAATGCCGCGGAAGCGGTAAGCTCCCTTGGCAGTGTAATGCGGAAGTGGACGGCCGTTCCCTCGGATACGGCCCCCACCGGGTCTTTATATATGGGATCTCTGGAATGAAACATCTCCATGACGGCGGCTCCTTTGCACAACTGTGAAAATTTCGAGAAAAGAACCGCTGAAGCTGTACAGCGGTTCTGAAAAGCTTTTCAATTCTCTTACCTTTTTACTTTTCCCCTTTTGCGCCTGCGTTTTTGATGGGGGGCACGGGAGAGGAATGCCAGATGTTCCCGGCATAATCGCGGATCGCTCGGTCGGCGGCGAAACGTCCGGCCTGGGCGGTATTTACCAGGGCCATGCGGTTCCAGGTCTTCTGGTCGGCGTAGAGGCGCTCCGCCTTCTGCTGCGCGGCGCGGTAAGACTCGAAGTCGGCCAGAGCCATATAGCGGTCCTGATTGACAAGGGCATTGAAAATATCCTGGAACGGCTGCCCGTCAAAGCCGGAAAGCAGCTCGTCCATGGCCCGGTGGATCACGGGATCATTCTGATACTGCAGCATGGGATTGTACCCGGAGCGCTTGAGCTCCTCCACCTGAGAGGCGGTCATGCCGAAGAGGAGGATATTGTCGTCGCCTACGGCCTCGTGAATTTCCACGTTGGCGCCGTCCAGCGTACCCAGGGTCACAGCGCCGTTTATCATAAACTTCATGTTGCTGGTGCCGGAAGCTTCTGTGCCTGCCAGGGAAATCTGCTCGCTGATCTCCGCAGCGGGGGTGAGAAGCTCCGCCCAGGTAACGCAGTAATTTTCCACAAAGACCACTTTCAGCTTTTTGTTGACCCGCTCGTCGGAATTGATTTTCTTTGCCAGGGCGGCGATGAACTGAATGATCTGCTTGGCAAAATAGTAGCCGGGCGCGGCCTTTGCCCCGAAAAAGAAGGTGTGGGGGGCATATTCCGCATTGGGATTTTCCCGAAGCCACTGGTAGGTGGACAGGATATTCAAGGCGTTCATGTGCTGGCGCTTGTATTCGTGGAGACGCTTTTCCTGCACGTCAAAAATGGAATCGGGATCGACGGTCTCTCCCTGCGTTTTTTTCAG
>CAZXLM010000041.1:0-19081 GCA_964642055.1 uncultured Acutalibacter sp.
CGCGCCGGTCCCAGTGCCACCGCCCATGCCGGCGGTGATGAACACCATGTCGGCGTCCTTTAAGGTACTGGTGATCAGTTCCCGGCTTTCCTCCGCAGCCTTTTCGCCGATCTCGGGTTTGGAGCCCGCGCCCCGGCCCTGGGTCAGCTTTTCGCCCAGCTGCACCTTTACGGAAGCCTGGGAACGCTGAAGCGCCTGCTTGTCCGTATTCATGGAGACGAGCTCCACGCTGCGCACGCCAGCGCTGGCAATGCGGTTCACGGCGTTTCCGCCGCCGCCGCCTACACCCACCACTTTGATGGTCTGTGGGGTATCATCGAGCAGATTGTCAACTTCAAAAGGCATATTTCTTCCTCCTTGGCTCTTCCGGCCCGGAATCTCTTTCTATTTCTTGCTTGCGTGAAGCCAGAAGCAATCGAATGTCTGTAATGCAGAATCCATGTCACTTTATAATCTATCACTTTTCCCGGAGAATTTCAAGAAAATTCTCAAAAAAAGCCCTACTAAATTAAAAGAATCGGCCTTTTTCGGAGAAAGCATTGAAAAAACTACAAGATATAGCTTTTTTCTGCCGTCGCTTTTCCTGCTTTCCACCGCTGCCGGAGATCTTCAGGGGTCTTCCGGACTGTTCCCGCCGTCACCATCTCCACCAGTATACGGCTGGTCGGGGATCCCCTCTGTCCGTGGATCATCCGAAGACGGCTCCGGCGTGGAGGCCGGCTGGGGCGCGTCTTCCCCGCCTGTCTGGGGCGCAGCCGGAGAAGCTGCCGTGCTGATCTCTCCCTCAGTAAAGACAGCGCGCTTTGTGTCCCCCGCGTAGGAAAGATCCATGACCCCCTTTTGCCCTGCTTCCAGCTTTGCAAGGGACCGCAGGCCCAGCTCGATCTTATAGCGCAGCTCCAGGAAATTCCCAAGCTGAAATTCGATGCGCTCCTGATAGATCAGGCGGATATCGGAAAGATCAGAAAGGTCCAGGCGGGTAAAGTCCTGCACGGCATTCAGTTCTGTCACTGCGGCCAAAATGTCGGCACAGGCAGTTCGGGCTTCCTCGTCCTCCACTTGCAGCAGCTGGCCCGGCTCTCCGCTGGCCGTAAGGCCTGAGATCTGAAGCACGCTGTTTTGGGGGCTCTCCCGCTGTTCCAATATCTTTCCTTCCCCGTCGACGCAGAGCCAGGAGCCGCCGCTGGAAATGCAGGCCGATATTTCCGTGGCTGTCAGGTGTATTTCCAGGGTCCCGGGCAGGTGGCGGGAAATCTTCACGCTTCCGATATAGGGGAGCTGCTCCTTCAGCGTTTCCTCCTTGTCCCTGGTGGAAACGAAAAAGAGGTTGTCCCCTGTTTTATACCCGCAGATCGCCAGAATGTCAGCGTTTTCATACCCTTCTATCACATCGCCGGTAACTTGAATATCCGACACCTTGAACAGCAGGAAAACCGCCAGCAGGGCCGTGGCCGCAGCCATGACCAGCACGGTAAAGGCCGCCACGGCCTTTCTGAGTCCTGCGCCCATGGGCATTTTCCCCCGCTTTTTTCGAGGGGCAGGCCGGCCTGTGTCTCTGCCCCGCGAGGAGCTTGTCCCCCTGGGGCCCGAAGGCCCGGAAGACGCCGGTCTGGGCCTTGGGCGGCGGGGCCGGTTGGAAATCTCCCATTCCGGGATCTCCCAATCGGGCTCTGCGCGCCGGCTATATCCGGCCTGACGTCCGCTGCGGACAGGACGTTCCGGACTGACGGGCCGTCTGGCAGAACGGCTCAAAGGCTCGCCAGGACGAATCTTTGGGTCGTTGGAACGAATCCCGGCTGGGGAACGGGGAGAGCGAACAGGCCCGCCCCGGGAATCGGAACTGATATCTTCAAAATCAGTTTCCCACAGGCTGTCGTTCTTTTTCTTTTTTGCCATGTCCGCCGCCTCCTTTCTTGCTCCCGGCCGGATCCCGGCGGGCCGCCGTCGATTTTTGTATTTTTTGTTTCTAAATTTCCCGGATTCTGGCGCCCAGGTCCGCCAGGCTTCCAGCGATGTCCTCGTAGCCCCGCCGGATATACTCCGTGCCGCCCACCTCTGTTCTGCCGTGGGCCGCAAGGCCCGCCACCACCAGCGCCGCGCCGCCCCGGAGATCGGCGGCCTGGACCGGCGCGCCGGTCAGCCGCTCCACGCCCTCTACGACGGCCACCTTTCCCTCCACCTTGATATTGGCGCCCAGGCGCTGCAATTCAGATGCGTGCTTATAGCGGTTTTCAAATATGTTTTCCACGAAAATGCTGGTGCCGTTTCCAACCGCCGCCATACTCATTACCACCGGCTGAGCGTCGGTGGGAAAACCGGGATAGGGCATGGTCCTGATATGTTTCACGGCGCTGAGCCTTTTTGGGGCCGCGATATTCAAGGCGCCCCCCAGCTGCCGCACCTGGCAGCCCGATTCCTCAAACGGGGCAAGCATGGGCAGGATATGGGTGTTATCTACGCCCTTTAAGGTGATATTGCTGCCGGTCACAGCGGCGGCGGCCATATAAGTGGCGGAAACGATGCGGTCCGGCATGACCTCGTGCTCGCCGCCGAACAGTTCCTTCACCCCGTCGACGATGACACAACTTTCCCCCGCTCCGTAAATTCTGCCCCCGCAGCGGTTCAGGTAAGCGGCGAGATCGCATATTTCCGGCTCCCTGGCGGCGTTGGCGATCACGGTGGTGCCCTCCGAGCACACAGCCGCCAGCATCACGTTTTCCGTGGCCCCCACGCTCGGGAAGGCCAGGGACACATAAGCGCCTTTAATGCCCTGGGGGACCCGGCAGTTAAGGCAGCCGCCGGACTCCGCGATCTCTACACCCAGCTTTTCCAATGCGGAAAGATGCAGGTCGATGGGCCGGGGACCAAGCTCGCAGCCGCCGGGAAAGCAGAGTCTCGCTTCTCCGCACCGGGAGACAATAGCCCCCAGGAACACGATGGAGGAGCGCATGCCGCGCATCAGCTCGTGGGGGATCTCACAGCGCGTCACGGCGTTGTTTACGGTCAGGGTACTGCCCTCTCTGAAGCAGCGGCAGCCAAGATATTCCAAAATCTGCACCGCCGTATCCACATCAGACAGATTGGGACAATTGTGCAGCACGGTCTGGCCCTTGCACAGGACCGCAGCCGCAAGCAGTGGGAGCGTGCTGTTTTTCGCTCCCTGAATGTCGATCTCCCCGCTGAGTTCTGCGGGGCCGTCAATGATGATCATTGGGAACACCTCGCTACAATTAGCTACCCCTATCTTATGAAGTGTTCCAAAATCGGTGAAAGCCGGCTTATTTCACCGCCCCTTTGATCACCCGGTAAATGCGCTCATTGGCGTCCAGTATTTCCATTTTTCCCGCGTTTTTCCCCAAAGAGGCAAGGCGTTCCGGGTCGTCCAGTATCCCATTGACCTTTTTCCAGAGCGTTTTCCCGCTCAGATCCTTTTCCTCTATGATCTCCGCGGCTTCCCGGCGCACCAGGGCCATGGCATTGTGGTACTGGTGATTCTCCGCTACGTTGGGAGAAGGGATCAGAATGGAGGCCTTCGATTTCGCCTCGATCTCCGTCAGCGTCATAGCTCCCGCCCTGCCGATGACCAAGTCCGCGGCGGACAGGCACTGAGGCATGTTGTCGATGTATTCCAACAGGCGTATCTGAGGATTCTCTTCCAGATCCAGGCCGAATTCCCTGATCTCCTCCAGGAACTTTTCATCGTGCTGTCCGTAGCCGTGAATGTGCTGGTACTTCTTATCTTTGGCGCTCTGGGCCAGCATATAGGCCGCCGCCCGGTTCAAAGCGGACGCTCCCAGGCTTCCCCCAAAGGAAAGCACCACCGGCCGGTCGTCCAGACCCAGGGCCCTTCGAGAAGCTTCCCGCTCCGCCGCCAGCACCTCGCCCCGCACCGGATTTCCTGTGACGGTGCAGTTGACGGAGGGATCGAAATACTTTCTGGCGTCCGGCACTGCCAGCATGACGGTTTTCACGGACTTGGAAAGCATTTTCGTGGTGACGCCGGGATAGGCGTTGGACTCGTGGATCACGCAGGGGATCCCAAGCTTTGCCGCTTCCCGGATCACCGGCCCGCTGACATAGCCCCCCGTGCCCACGCACACATCGGGCTGGAAATCCAAAAGAATGCGTTTGGCCTCCCTTGTGGACGTAAAAACCTTTACCAGCGTTTCCGCGTTGCGGATCAGATTTTTCGGCGTCAGCTTCCGCTGAAAACCGGAAATGTGAATGGTTTTCAGGGGGTACCCGGCATTTCCCACCAGCCGTTCCTCCATACCGCCCTTGTTCCCCACATACAGGATCTCAGCGTCCGGTTCCTTCTGCTTTAAGTACCCGGCGGCAGCCAGTGCCGGGTTGATATGCCCGGCGGTGCCGCCCCCGGTAAAGAGCACCTTCATGCAGCCTCACTCCCTTATTTTTGTTTCGCTACGTTTTTTCCACATTGGCGCTTCTGGAAATGTTCAGCAAAATTCCCATTTCTCCCAGCAGCATCAACAGCGCCGTTCCGCCATAGCTGAAAAACGGCAGGCTGATGCCGGTATTGGGCACTGTATTTGTCACCACGCAGATATTTAAAACTGCCTGGAGCCCAATCTGAAACGTGATCCCCAGCCCCAGCAGCATGCCGAATTTGTCTTTGGCGTGCAGGGAAACATACATGCCGCGCCAGATCAGCAGGCTGAACAGGACGATCACCACAAGGGCGCCTACCATGCCCAGCTCTTCACAGACGATGGCAAAAATGAAGTCGTTCTGGGGCTCCGGCAGATACAGATATTTCTGACGGGACTGGCCCAGCCCCACGCCCAGGAAACCGCCGGAGCCAATGGCGTACAAGGACTGCCTTGTTTGCCAGGCCAGGTCGCGGTCCAGCTCGGGATTGAAGGGATCCAGCCAAACGGTAATACGGTCCATCTGATAACTGCCCCGGAACATGACATAAAATACCAGCGCCCCTACGATCAACGCGCCGCCCACCACAAAGTAGCGCATTTTTGTGCCGCCCAGGAACATCAGAATGACACCCAGAGCCAGAACAATAATAGTGCCGGAAAGGTGATGCTCCAGCATGATCAGCCCAGCGGGCAGGCCGATGATGAGCAGAAACGGGGCCAGGCCATTGCGGAAGGTGCCCATTTCATCAATGTGCTGGGAAATATAATGGGCGCACATGGTGATCACTGCGAATTTTGCCACCTCTGACGGCTGAAACCGTATTCCCAGCTTGAGCCAGCGGTTGGCTTCTCCCTCAAGGGGCGCTATGCTGGTGCCTTTAAAGACAAGCACCAGCACCAGAAAGACAATGGATATAACATAGATCAGGAGTGCCAGGCGGTGAAACCGGTGATAATCAAAGGTGGAAATGGCCAGCATGGCAAGAACGCCGAACAGGGCAAATCCGCCCTGCCGCTGGATATAGTAATAGCTGTTCCCATCTTCGTTGTAATAGCTGTAGGCATAGCTTGCGGAAAACAGCATGACAAGGCCCACCGCCAGCAGCACCATGATGAAAATGAACAAGGGCATATCCAGACCCGTACCCAGAGAAAACAGGCGGTGCTTGATCTGCCGGCGCTTCCTGCGTTCCTCTCGGGTAGGCCGCGGCTGATTCCTCTCGTCCTCCGGCGGCTGATACGCCGGGATCCGCCGCAGGCCTCTGGCCGTGCCGTCCGCAATGTGTTCGCGGAATTTATCCGCAGTTCGTCCCACGGAAGCCATAACAGTTCCCCCTTTCCTCGCATAAATTTTTCCGGGCTATACTGCTAGTCTGTACCAAAAAGCCCGGTTTTAGAAACGATCCTGAAATTTACAGGCCGTAGACAACGCAAAGCACACCTAAGGCTCCGCCAATCAAGGTGATCAGGCCGAAAACCGCACAGATCTTTACCTCGCTCCAGCCCTTTATCTCAAAGTGATGGTGAATGGGGGAC
Organism: uncultured Acutalibacter sp.; assembly: GCA_964642055.1. GTDB lineage: Bacteria > Bacillota > Clostridia > Oscillospirales > Acutalibacteraceae > Acutalibacter. The sequence continues at coordinate 5,928 of CAZXLM010000041.1, forward strand.
ATTTTAAACAGCCGCTTGCCGTGGGTGGCCTTAAAATACGTGACCTGGAGCACAACGGACAGAATTTCCATCCAGTACACCACTCCTATAGGCAGCAGCAGGATCGGAATGTCCGCGCCAAAGGCCAGAGCGGCCACCATGCCTCCCAGAAACAGAGAGCCCGTATCCCCCATGAAGACCTTGGCCGGGTGGAAATTCCAGATCAGAAACCCGATGCAGGCGGCGGCGGAAGCCAGGCCCATGGCGGAAAGGCCGGTCATGGAGCGCAGACCGGCGCACAGGGCCAGAGCCAGAAACGCAAAGAAGCTTACCGTAGAGTTCAAGCCGTCGATGCCGTCCGTGAAATTTACGGCGTTGACTAAACCCACAATGAGGACCGCCGCCAGGATATAGTACCCGAAGCCCAGATCCACTTTTCCCACAAAGGGAATGGTGGTGGCGGTATTGCCGCCCGCCAGCGCCAGGGAACCAAGATACGCCGCGGCCACGGCGAACTGAAGCACCAGCTTCTGCTTTTCCGTCAGGCCCAGGTTGCGCTTTTTGATCACGCTGATGTAGTCGTCCATGAAGCCGATAGCCCCAAAGGCCACGGCCATGCCAAGCCCGGCAAAAAGCTTCGTTTTCATCAGCAGCGTCTCCGAAACCCCCAGCGAATAGAAAACCGGGACGCAGACGCAGACAGAAACAGAAATGCCGATGATAAACATCAGGCCGCCCATGGTGGGCGTTCCCTGCTTGCCCTTATGCCAGCTGGGCCCCACCTCCCGGATCGTCTGGCCGAAGTGGAGCTTGTGCAAAACAGGGATCAGCCATTTCCCCAGCAAAGCCGTAATGCCGAACGCCAGAACCGATACGGTCAAAAACAAAATACTGTTCATTTGAATCGCCATGCGATACAGGATCTGCACAAAAAGAGTTGAACCAGCAGCCTTTTGTGCCCGGTATCGCTCCTTTCTCTATATTTTTTACACGAAACTCCTCTTACTGCTTTTTCTTTTCCTGCCGTCTGAGAAGCTCCTGCGCTAATCCAGCGATACAAAGGTTTCCGTAGTCACGTTATCCACAAAGGACAGAGTGATCACCGTTCCCTGCTTCACCATTTCTCCGGGAGCAATGTCCTGCATGGTGACGGTGGCGGTGTCGGAGCCGGCTCCCGTCACGCTGATCTGCAGCTGACTGACGCCCGCCACATAGCTGGCGTTGGCCAAATCCATACGCAGGAAATCGGGAACCTCCACCAGCGTTTCTTCTTCGCTGTAGCCTTCGGTGTACAGCACCACCTTGCCGCCTCTCGGCACCGGGGAGCCGCTGGCGGGGATCTGCTCGGTAACGATGGCCTCGCCCTCGTCTTCCGTGCCGATCACGCTGTAGGAAAGCCCCATATCCTCCAGCTGGCTGTAAGCTTCGTTCAGGGTCATGCCCACCACAGAGGGAGAAACAAGGTCCAGGTTGGCATATTCTTCGTCGGTATATTTGGCGCTCACGCCCAGGTAGGGCAAGACCTCGCTCATGATTTTGGCAAAGATGGGGCCGGCCACGGCGTTGCCGCCGTTCCCAATGCCGTTGGCTTCGCTGTCCGGCTCGTCAAAATACACCAGCAGCGCGTACTGGGGATCCTCCGCAGGCGCATAGCCGCAGTAGGACGCGATATATTCCATGGGCTTGCTTCTGTCCTCGTTGTGTTTTGCAATCTTTTCCGAGGTCCCTGTCTTACCACAGATCCTGTAGCCCGTGACGCCGCCGCCGGTAGCCGTACCGCTGGAAGCGTTGTACTGCAAAATGGAGGTGATGATCTCCGAGGTCTTTTCTGAGACCACCTGCCGCCGGTACCCAGTATCGGCAGTCTTTACAATGTTTCCCTCGTTGTCTACGATTCGCTCCACCACATGGGGCTTCACCAGATACCCGCCGTTGGCGATGGCCGAACAGGCGGTGATCATCTGCACCGGCGTAACATTGAAGTTCTGCCCGAAAGCCTCTGTAGCAAGCTCTGCCGGGCCCATGTCTTCCAGATCGTGATAGATGTTGACCGCCTCGCCGGGCAGATCGATCTCCGTAGCCACCGTAAAGCCGAAAGCTTCCCGGTATTTACAGAAGGTCTCCGGGCCCAAAAGCTCGCCCAGGTGGATAAACCAGGGGTTGCAGGAATTATACAGCCCTTCCCGGAAGGTCTCGGCGCCGTGGCCCTGTTCCTTCCAGCAGCTGATACCGTCCGACACGCCTTCTACGTCCTTTTTTCCCGTGCAGACGTAGGTGCTTTCCTCGGTGATGACGCCTTCCTCAAGTCCCATAGCGCCGGTACACATTTTGAACACGGAACCGGGATAATAGGTATCGCTGACGGCCTTGTTCCGCCACTGGTTATACATGGCATTGGTCTCGGCTTCCTCCCGCTCCTCCTCCGGCAGCGTCTCGATCTCCGCCAGGACGCTTTCGTCGTAAATGGTAAAGGGGTCGTTGGGGTCGTAATTGGGATTGACGGCCAGACCCACGATGGCTCCGGTATTCACGTTCATCATAATGGCCACTGCGCCGTTTTTTACCTTATATTTGTCAATGCCCTCAGCCAGATACTTTTCCAGAATGCTCTGAACGGTCTCGTCTATAGTGAGCACCAGGTTGTTTCCGTCCTGAGCACCATTGTACTGCTCGTACTCAAAGGGCATGTCAGTGCCTCTGGCGTTCTTTGCAGCCACCAGGCGCCCCGCCGTGCCGCGCAGTTCTGCGTCGTAGTAGATTTCCAGCCCGTTAAGGCCCTGGGAATCGGAGCCCGTGAAGCCCAGGACGTTGGAAGCCACGGTGCCGTAAGGATAGTACCGTTTATAATCGGGGATCAGGCGGACGCCGCTTTCGATGCCCTTTTCCTTCAGAAATGCATTGATCTCATCTCGGACGTCCGACTCCACCCGGCGTTTCAAATAAGAAAAGTAGGAGTGCTCTCCCGTTTTCTCATAGATGGTCTCCTCGTCCATATCCAGTATTTTCGCAAGGCCGGAGGCCACTGTGCGCCGCAGTTCTTCACCGCCGACCTCCACGCCGTTTAAGTAGTTGGGCTCCAGCACCACGGTCCACACGCTGGCGCTCTGGGCCAGCACCTTGGTGCCGGTGGCGTCGTAGATGGTCCCCCGCATGGCCGAGACGGTGGTGCTTTGCAGACTCTGGTCGATGGCCTTGGTGCTCATCTCCTCGCCCTTGACGATCTGCCAGCGAAACAAGCTGACGATCACAAAGCCAAATCCCACAAACACCAGCAGCCCGGTAATCAGCTTTGCCCGCTTTGTCATTCTCTCTGTGGTTCCCTTTGCCATATGCTGTAACCGACCTTCCCTTTCTGGAAAATCTCCAAACGCGGGGCTCGCCGCCCGGTCCTGTGTCAAACTGCGCTCACAGGTCTGTAGCAAAACGAGAGTCAAGATTCCTCTTGGCTCTCCGTTGCGCCGGAATACGCAGCTGTTTTATCATATTCCCGGCCCGTTCCCCTTATACCTCATCTGCGGTGAGCAAACGTGAAGCCGGTTGTTCTACTCAATAGCGAGCGGCCCGACCGCAATTTTGCGCTCGTCCTGCCTCTCCTGCGGTGAGCAAACGTGAAGCTGGTTTGTTCTACTCAATAGTGAGCGACCCGACCGCTATTTTGCGCTCGTCCTGCCTCACCTGCGGTGAGCAAACGTGAAGCTGGTTTATTCTACTCAATAGCGGGCGGCCCGACCGCAATTTTGCGCTCGTCCTGCCTCACCTGCGGTGAGCAAACGTGAAGCTGGTTTGTTCTACTCAATAGTGAGCGGCCCGACTGAGATTTTGCGCTCATCTTGCCTCTCCTGCGGTGAGCAAACGTGAAGCCGGTTTGTTCTATTTCAGCAATGAGCGGCAGGCACTGTCACGAACGCCTGTAGTACAGCCGCAAATTCCAGCTTATCGGGGTTATTTTATCACAAAAACAGGCGGAACGCAAATGGCGCGGCCCGCGTGGGAACGCAGGTCACACCATCTCTGCTCTCACTTCACGAACCGCCGTTTTGCAATAGGCTTCGATCCGATTCCGGAAAAGGCATTTACGCAAACAGAGAACGTATCTCGGACAAGATCCTGTCGAGCAGCGAACCGCCCTCCGTTCCCTGAAGCACGGCGCCCCGGTCCTCCTGGGCCACATTGACATAGGTGACCTGCCCGCTGCTGATCTTATTCATACCCAGCTGATTTTCGGCGTAGGCCTCCACCTGCGCACCGCTCATCTTCTGGGCCGCCTGCATGTTCAGCTGCACTTCCAGGCTCTCGCTTTCCTCCAGCGTCTGAGAAGCGGCGTTGATCTGTTCGGTCAGCATGGCCAGCTGTTCCTGGCTGTACACCATGGCCACCGCGATCGCCACGAATGCCGTAAAGCTGAGCACCGCCATCATGGCGCGGACAGGGTGACGCTTGGGCCGGGCGTTCTTTTCCAGCTCTTTTTTGGGAAGCTCCACCACATTGGGGGCTCTTTCCGGCTGTTCCCGCCGGGGGGATCTGGCAGGGACCGCATTGTCATAGCGGGGCTCAAACAGTGAAAAATCGTAAGCTTCCGAATAATTTGCCATGACATTTTCCTTCTTTCCCTGAAATTACATGTACTTCCGGCGGATAAGCTGTCTGCTTGGATGCCCTGTCCGCCTTATTGGTTAGCCTTCCGGGGGGCGTTCCGGCGCTACCCGGCTGCCTCGGCCTTCGCCGCTGCTTCCGCACCCCCGGCAGGCTGTATTACGCTGTGTTCTCCTTTTCAAAGACCCGCAGCCGGGCGCTTCTCGCCCTGGGGTTCTCCTCTGTTTCCTTTTGAGATGGGACCAGGCCCCGCTTATAGACCAGCCGCCCCTGGGGCTTTCTGCCGCAGACGCACACCGGGAAATCCTTCGGGCAGATACAGCCCTGGCACCACTCGTTCATTTGCTGCTTGACAATCCGGTCTTCCAGAGAATGGAAGGTGATGACCGCAAACCGGCCGCCGGGCTTCAAAATGGAAAAACCCACTTCCAATCCCTCCCGGAGCCTGTCCAGCTCGCCGTTCACCGCGATGCGCAGCGCCTGAAAGGTCCTGCGGGCCGGGTGGCCCTGCTCCCGCCGGACCGCGGCCGGCACGGAAGCCTTTATGATCTCGGCAAGCTGCCCGGTAGTCTCTATGGGAGCTTTCTCCCTGGCCTGGCAGATGCCGCCTGCGATCCTATTCGCGTTTTTTTCCTCGCCGTAGCGGAAAATGATACCGGCCAGTTCCCGCTGGGAAAGGCCGTTCACAAGTTCTCCCGCCGTAACGCCCTCCCGGCTCATGCGCATATCCAGAGGTGCGTCGTTGTGATAGGAAAAACCCCGCTCAGGCGTATCCAGCTGGTAGGAAGACACGCCGATATCCAGCAGGATACCGTCTACCGCGTTGATTCCCCGTTCCCTGGCCATGGAATCCATCTGGCAGAAATTTCCTTTGGCTATGATGGAATTTGGGTACTTCGCAAGCCTTTTCCCCGCTGCTTCCACAGCGTCAGGATCCTGGTCGATAGACAGGAGCTTTCCCGTAGAAAGCCTTTGCAGGATCGCTTCCGAATGCCCGCCGCCGCCCATGGTGCCGTCGATATACAGGCCGTCCGGGCGGATCTGCAGGGAATCTATGGTTTCCCGGAACAAAACGGGCGTGTGCTTAAATTCCATGGGTTCTCCCTTTTAGAAATCCAGCAGGTTCATGGCGGCTTCCACGTTCTCATCGGTCTGGCTGTCGTTGTAAGCGTTCCAGCGGGCGGTATCCCATATTTCAGCCCGGGTGGCCGCGCCGATCACCGTCACGTCCCGCTCCAGTCCGGCGTGCTCCCGCAGGTTTTGCGGAAGCAGGATCCGGCCCTGCTTGTCCGGCTCCACCTCGGCGGCTCCGGAAAAGAAATAGCGCTGGATTGCTTTGCCCTGAGCCATGGGAATAGCGGAGACCTTTTCTACCAGACGTTCCCACTGCTGACAGGAAAGCACAAAAAGGCAGCCGTCCAGACCCTTGCTGACATAAAACCTGTCGCCAAGGTCTTCACGAAATTTGGAAGGGACCGTAACGCGGCCCTTCTGATCCATATTATGCTGATACTCGCCCATCAACATAAGGAGCTTGCCCTTTCTTTGCTTTTTATCCGGCGGCGGAAAGCTTTTTCAGGGAACCGGTGGAAGTTTTCAACTCTTTCCACCACTTTTCAACCACTACGTGGAACTTTAACCCACTTTCCACCACTTGACAGCCTTATTATAGCCCAACCGCACCTCAAAAGCAACCGGGAAAAATTTCCCAGAACAGGGCGGAAAACCGCAAGGAATCTATGTTCGACACTATTTCCGGGGGAACAAAAATTCCCCTCACAACATCTTGTGAGGGGAAAACTTCTGTTCGTTTGTCTATTGTGGAAATTCCATAAAATTCAGAGCTCAGATTTGTGAATTCCGCTGTGAGCTTTTGATGTTTTGTCTTGTTTTTCGCAGTTCCGCGAGGTTTTCCGACAGGGACTCGTCTGTTCTGCGCATCAGGTCGTCCACATAGTCATTGCTGGCCTTCCGCATCTCCTTGAATTTGGCCTGAGCCTGCTGAAGCAGTTCGTTTGCCTTGGCCTGGGCCTGCCGAACGACCTCGTCCTGTTCCACCATCGCCTGGGCCTTTTCCTGGGCTACACGGATGATGGTTTCAGCTTCCCGATTAGCTTCTTCGATAATCTGAGAGCGGTCTGCCACAATGGCTTTTGCCTTACGCACCTCGGTTGGAATTTCTTCCTTGATCTCATCCAGAATCTGACGCACCTCTTCCCCATCTACGAACACCTTCCCGGCGGAAAGAGGCATCTTCCAGCCCTTGTCCAGCACGTCGTACATTTCATCGATAAGGTCTTCAATGGTAGCCTGATTGTTGCTCATACTTAAAACCCGTTCCCTTTCTAGATTTCAGCCCCTGGGCCGGAGCGCCGGACGCGCCTCTGCGGCAGCCAGCGGCTGATTTGGAAAACTTACCTGCTTTTGCAAAGCCTGTCCCGGATCGCCTGTAAAACACAGGGCGGTACAAAGTGGGAAATATCCCCGCCAAAGCCCGCCACCTGCTTTACCATGCTGGAGCTCAGAAACATATTTTCCGCGCTGGTGGCCATAAACATGGTCTCCAGCTCCGGGTTCAGCTTTTTATTGGTCAGAGCCTGCTGGAACTCGTACTCAAAGTCCGACATGGCTCGAAGCCCCTTTATGATCGTCATTGCGCCCTTTTCCCTGGCATAGTCCGCCAGCAGACCGGTCACTTTGTCTATCTCCACATTCTTCAAATGCTCGGCGTCACAGACAGTACGCAGCAGTTCCATGCGCTCCTCCGTGGAAAAGCTGGCGTTTTTGGCGGGATTCACCGGAACCGCCACAATGATCTTGTCGAAGATCCTGCTGGCCCGGCTGATGATATCAAGGTGTCCCAGGGTGACAGGGTCAAAGCTGCCTGGGCAAACGGCAATTCTCAACATAGGCCTTCTTCCTTTCTCACGGCAGGGGCTTCCGATAAGCGGTCAGCACGATCCTGCCATAACGGTATTCCCGGCTTTTTGCAAACCCGCCCGCCTGCTCCGGTAGTTCTTCGTCTCTCGGGTGCTCGCAGAAAATGACGCCGTCCGGTGCCATACGCTCCGTCGTCATGGGCAGCGCCTTTTGAAGCAGGCCCGTGCGGTAGGGCGGGTCCAGGAAAGCAAAATCGAACTGCCCCCGCTCCGCCCGGAGAAAATCGGAAAAATCTGCCCGGACGATCTTTGCTTTGTCCGTAAAACCAGCAGCGGCCGCATTCTTTTCCACCACGCGAACAGAATCCCGGAGAACGTCCACAAAGACAGCCTGGGCCGCGCCCCTGCTCAGGGCTTCCAGGCCGATCTGCCCGGAGCCCGCGAACAGGTCCAGAAACCGTTTGCCTTCCACGGAAAACTGGAGGATATCGAACAGGGCTTCCTTCACTCGGTCCGTGGTGGGACGCACCTGGTCCCCCGCTAGAGAGATCAGCTTTTTTCCTCGTTTCGACCCTGAAATAATACGCATAAAAACCTCTGTATCCGTGTTATTATCCCATTATTCGGCTGATCTGTCAACCGTTCGGCGGAATTTCTCCGGATTTTTCCATATTTTCGGGCTGTTCGCCGTGAAAAAAGCTGTATACGCGGGCTGCGGCAGGCTTCGTCATGCCCGGCGCTTCCTCCAGCTCCTTCAGATCCGCCTCGCCGATGGCGCCGACGGTTTTGAAATGCTTCATCAGTGCTTTGGCCCGCGCCTCCCCAATACCCTCGATAGACGTCAGCGTGGAGGAAACAGCGGATTTTTTCCGGCGCTGCCGGTGATATCCAATGGCGAAGCGGTGGACCTCGTCCTGAATGGAGGACACCAGCGTAAAGGCGCGCCGGTTGGAGTTGATAGCGATCTCACCGCCTGTCAGGGCGATGGCCCGGGTGCGGTGCCTGTCGTCCTTCACCATGCCAAACAGCGGAACCTCTATGCCCATTTCGTCCAGCACCGGCTGAACAGCAGCCACATGCCCTTTGCCGCCGTCCAGCAGGATCAGGTCCGGAAGCCGTCCAAAGCCGTCTTCTTCACCCTTTGCCCTGCATGTTTTATATTCCTCAAACCGGCGGCGGATCACTTCGCGCATAGAGCCATAGTCATCCTGGCCGGAAACGGTCTTGATCTGAAACTTGCGGTAGGCCGATTTTAAGGGCCGCCCGTTTTCAAAGACGATCATGCCGGCCACGTTGTCGGCGCCCTGCTGGTTGGAAATATCGTAGGACTCGATATAGGCAGGAGCTTTTTCCAGGCCCAGCAGCCGTCTCAGCTCGTCCAGAGCCGATGCGTCATGACCGGAGGTCCCCGTATACCGGGCGATATTTTCCGCCGCGTTGCTGCGGCACATGCCCACAAGCTGGAACTGCTCTCCACGCTGAGGGATCAGGATCTTCACGGCTTTTCCCCGCTTTTCGGAAAGCCAGCGGGAAATCAGCTCCTCGTCTTCCACAGGGCCGTCCACTGTGACCGCCGGCGGGATCCGGTCCCGGATCCCGTAATACTGGCGCAGAAATTCAGAACGGGCCTCCGGGTCGGGCTGGCACCCTTCGGTGAGGAAGCTTTCCCGGTCGCTGAGCTTTCCTCCTGTGAACCGGAATACCTCGAAGGCAGTATGGGTCTCGCCCTGAGCCAGGGCAAACACATCCTGTTCCTTTACCCGGCTGGCCACCACTTTCTGCTTATCTTTCATTTTGTTGATAGCGTTGATGCGGTCCCGCAGCCTGGCGGCCAGCTCAAATTCCAGGTTTTGAGATGCCTCCTCCATTTTCGCCGTCAGCGCCTTGATGGAGGTGGTAGTCCCGCCCTTGATAAAATCCAGTGCTTCCTGAAAAGCCTCATTGTATTCCTGTTCGCTGATCCGCCCACGGCAGGGAGCGCAGCACTGCTTGATATAGTAATTCAGGCAGGGCCTGCCCTTGCCGAAATCCTGGGGAAACTTCCGGGAACAATCCGGCAGCCTGAAAATCTTCCGGGCGGAGTCGATCGTCTGTTTGATGGACCAGGAGCTCATATAAGGGCCAATATATTTTGCGCCGTCGTTCTCCGTCTTTTTGACTTCTGTGATCCTGGGCCATGGGCCGCCGCTGACCCGAATATAGCTGTAGCCCTTGTCGTCCTTCAGCAAAATGTTATACTTGGGCTGGTTCTGCTTGATCAGGCTGCTTTCCAGCACCAGCGCCTCAAACTCGCTGTCGGTGACGATATACTCGAACCAGTCCACATTGGAAACCATGCGGCGCACCTTGTTATCGTGGTTCTTTTCCGAGCCGAAATACTGGCTGACTCTGTTTTTCAGGGCCTTCGCCTTTCCGATATAGATGATCTCACCGGAACTGTCGTGCATCAAATATACGCCGGGAGAGAGGGGCAGTTTCATGGCCTTGCGGCGAAGCTCTTTCCGTTTGTCGTTTCCTTCCGGCATGGCCCTGCTCCTTTCTCCTTTTTCAAAATAAAGCGCGCAAAACATACTGCGAAAGGCGCACAGGCTGTGCGCCTAGAAAAATCGGCACCGCTTCTGCGGTGCCGTTTCATGCGGTGACTTACCTCTTACTCGGCAAAGCCGGAATTTACCAGATCTACCAAAGCGTCCACAGCCTGCTGTTCATCAGAACCATCGGCAATGATGCGGATCGTGACGCCGCCAACGATGCCCAGGGACAGAACACCAAGCAAGCTCTTGGCGTTCACCCTTCTCTCCTCTTTTTCAACCCAGATGGAAGATTTGAACTCATTGGCCTTCTGAATAAAAAAGGTTGCGGGGCGGGCATGGAGTCCTACCTGATTCTGAACCAAAACTTCCTTTGCGCACATGTTATATTCACTCTCCTACACAATTTAAGAATTGGCGCGATAGACGGCATTTTAAAAAAAGCGTCTAACAAGCGAACTGGAACTTGAAATCAAGGTAATTATAGCATATTTTTTGCTATCGTCAACACAACAGACCAATTTTTGGATTCCTGAACAGACCGGAGAAAATTTGAAGCCTGGCATTTGTGCAACATGTTTATAATGTTGAAAACTTTTTGCCCACTTTGTCACGCCTGTCCCCAGCGGTGCGCCAGATACTGTACAGGCCGAAACCCGACGATCAAGGGGTAGTGGGCGTTCAAATACAGCATGGGTCTTCTTTTCCGGTTTTATGCAGGTCCGCTCACTTCTCCTGTTCCAGCTCCTTCAGAAGCCGAAGGTCCTCCGGGGAAAGCTCCGCTCTTTCCAGCAGATCGGGACGGTTTTCCGCCGTTACCGCCAAAGATCTCTTCCTCCGCCATTTTCGGATATTTTCGTGATGTCCGCTCAGAAGCACCTCGGGGACCTGCCTTTTCCGCCACACCTCCGGTCTGGTGTACTGGGGGTATTCCAACAGGCCTGAAAAGTGGCTTTCCTCCGTAAAGCATTCCTGCTCTGAAAGCACTCCCGGCAGCATGCGGCTTACAGCGTCTGTCAGGATCATGGCAGGCATTTCCCCGCCGGTGAGCACATAGTCCCCGATGGAGATCTCTTCCGCCCCGTATTCCTCCAGCAGCCTCTCGTCGATCCCCTCATAATGCCCGCAGAGAACAGCAAGGCAGTCTTCAAGGGCAAGCTGCCGGGCACGGGCCTGGTCCAGCACTTTACCGCGGGGAGACATATAAAGTATATGCGGGCGTTTTCCCAAATGTTCTGTCAGCGCGTCGATCCCCCGGGCGAAGGGCTCCGCCATAAGAAGCATGCCCTTTCCGCCGCCGAAGACTGTATCGTCCACCCTGCGGTTCCTCTCATCCGGGGAAAAATCCCGGAGCTGGTGGCAGCAGACCTGCAATACCCCTTTTTTTCTCGCCCTGCCGATGATGCTCAGATCCATGACAGGGGGAAACATTTCCGGAAACAGGGAAAAAATATCGATCCGCATATCAGGCCTCCTCCCCGTCTGCATCGAAAATGCCCGGGATCGGCAGCAGCTCGATCACGCCTTCCTCCGGGACGGTCCGCCTGATCATATGGGGAACTGCCGGAAACAGGTATTCTCTGCCGTCTTTATCCACAATGCGGTACACGTTGTTTGCGCCGGTAAAAAGCACCTCTTTCAAAACGCCGTATTCCTTTCCGGTAACGCCGTCCACCGCCCGCAGGCCCAGCAGGTCCTGAAGGAAGTACACGCCCGGTTCCAATCTTACGTCTTCCCGGCAGAGATAGAGCACCTTCCCCCGGAGCGCATCGGCCTTTTCCACGGAATCCACGTCCCGAAGGGTAACGAGAAGCCTGCCCTTGTGGACCCGGGAAGAAACCAGCCCCGCGTCGGTTTTTCCCTCATCGAACCAGAAGCGCCGGATATTCCGCAGAGCCCCGGCGGAATCCGCCCAGGGCTCCAGGCATAGCTCGCCGCGGATCCCATGGGTCCCCACGAACTGTCCTGCTTCCAGATACTGTTTCAGCATAATCCTTTCCGCCTTCCGTAAAACAAAAAAGGGCCCAGCCTTAAGGAACCCCTGAATAAACCCTCACGCACGTTTTGCCGCCCATTTTCCGTCTGAACGTCGTTAAAAAGCCTTGAAATCCGTTAGGATCCCTGCGGCTTTTTGCCTTGCCAGACGAAAATTTGGCTGGCAACCCGCAACACGTTGATTTAATCAGTGCTTCCTAAAAAAGCCGCGCCCAGGTTTGCCGGATCAGTCGATCTCGACCATGATCTTTCTGTCTTCACGGGTGGCCGCGGCGCGCATGACGACCCGGATCGCTCTGGCGATCCTGCCCTGCTTGCCGATGACCCGGCCCATATCGTCTTCAGCCACATGGAGATGGAACACCACGGCGCCGTTCTCCGATTCCTCAGAGCTGACGGTCACCTGGTCCGGCTTCTCCACCAGTCCGGAGGCGATCACCTTCAATAGTTCCTGCATATCCATTTTGCTTGTCCCTTTCTGTGTAAATGGCCTGGGGCGTTTTTAGATCACGCCGTGCTTTTTGAACAGGGCCTTCACAGTGTCGGTGGGCTGTGCGCCGTTTTCCATCCACTTCTTGGCCTTCTCAGGATCAACCTTTACAACGCTGGGCTCCTCCATGGGATTGTAATAGCCGATCTCCTCGATAAAGCGGCCGTCCCGGGGGAAGCGGGAATCCGCCACCACGATGCGGTAGAAGGGAGATTTCTTTGCGCCCATTCTTCTCAGTCTGATTTTCACTGCCATGTTTTCGTTCCTCCTGAATCATGTGATAAAATAAATTGGTTTTGATATGTGGGCCCGGAAAACCGGGGTTATATCCTGCTTTTTTAAAAGGGCATTCCGCCCGGGGGCATGCCCATGGGCGGCATTCTTCTCCGTTTGCCCCTGCCCCCAAACTGCTTCATCAGTTTCTGGGTCTGCTTAAACTGGTTCAAAAGCCGGTTCACGTCCTCCACCTTCTGGCCGCAGCCTGCGGCAATGCGCCGTTTCCGGGAAGCATCCAGGGCGTCCGGGTGGGAACGCTCATAAGGCGTCATGGAAAGAATAATGGCTGCCGTGCGGTCCATGATGCGGTCGTCGATATCCATATCGTCCAGCTTATTGCCCATGCCGGGAAGCTTTGAAAGAATGCCCTTGATAGGGCCCATTTTCCGCACCTGCCGGAACTGCTCCAGC
>CAZXLM010000041.1:19091-21509 GCA_964642055.1 uncultured Acutalibacter sp.
TGCTCATCAGCCGCTCCGCCGTTTGAGCGGCAGCCTTTTCGTCCAGCTTTGCCTGGGCGTCTTCAATGAGGGTGAGAACGTCGCCCATGCCCAGAATGCGGCTGGCCATACGGTCGGGGTGGAAGACCTCCAAATCGGACAGCTTTTCACCTGTACCCGCAAATTTGATGGGCTTTCCGGTGACGGCCTTCACAGACAGCGCCGCGCCGCCGCGGGTGTCGCCGTCCAGCTTTGTCAAAATCACCCCGGTGATATCCAACAGGTCATCGAAGGACTTCGCCACGTTTACGGCCTCCTGACCGGTCATGGCGTCTACCACCAGAAGAATGTCCGTGGGAGAAACCGCTTCCTTGATCCTGCGCAGCTCCTCCATCAGTTCTTCGTCGATCTGCAGACGGCCCGCCGTGTCGATGATGACATAATCGTTGCCGTAGTCTCTGGCATGGCGCACCGCCTCCTGGGCAGTGAGGACCGGATCCTGGGCGCCGCGCTCGAACACAGGCGTTTCCGCCTTTTCCGCCATGACCTGCAGCTGCTTGATGGCAGCGGGACGGTAAATATCCCCGGCCACCAGCAGGGGCCTGTGTCCCTGGCCCTTCAGCTGGCGCGCAAGCTTTGCGGCGTGGGTCGTCTTGCCTGCGCCCTGCAGGCCGCACATCATGATGACGGCGGGCGGGTGGGCAGGGCTTCTCAGCCGTTCCTCGCGGCCGCCCATGAGAGCGGTCAGCTCCTCATTGACGATTTTTATCACCATCTGAGCGGGAGTCAGACTTTCCATGACCTCCGAACCGATGGCCCGTTCTGTCACCTTGGCGGTAAATTCCTTGGCCACCTTGTAGTTGACGTCAGCCTCCAGCAGCGCCAGGCGGACCTCCCGCATGGCTTCCTTTACATCGGCCTCCGTCAGCTTTCCCTTGCTTCTCAGCTTCTTAAAGGAATTGCTCAGTTTATCCGCCAGTCCTTCAAAAGCCATGTCGTCCCTCCTGTTCCACCGGTTTATTCCTCGTCGGCGATCTCCTGAGCCTGAGCCAGTATTTTCGCCGCGTTGCTGTCAATTTCCGCAACGGCTCCGCCCTGGGCGTTCAAGTCCTGAATGTTCAGAGCGCAGTCGCAGATCACCGCCAGCGCCTCCTGCACATGCCGGAATTTTTTCGCCAGTCCCAGCCGTTCTTCCATTTCGAAAAGCTGCTGCTCCGCCCTCTTTACAGCGTCCCGCACACCCTGCCGGGTGATGCCCCTCTCATCGGCGATCTCCGCCAGAGACAGGTCCTCGTTATAATAGGCTTCCACCATTTCCCGCTGGGGGCCGGTCAGCATCTCGCCGTAAAAATCCAGCAAAAACGTGATTTTCAGATCCTTTGCCATTGCCGTTCCCTCTTTCCGGTGAGATTCCGCTTCCACCTGTAAAGTTTTTTTCTTTACATCGATTCTGGATTATACACCATCTCCCCGCCCTTGTCAACATAAAATCCCGAAAAAAGGCAGAACTTCTTTTTGCCTTAAACCGTTTGCCCCGGTTTTTCAGGGGAAAGCGGCGCCGCCGTTGTCTTTTTCTGTCTTCAGTGTTACAATGATGAAAACGAAAAAGGCGGGAAAAGCTGTGATCTATTTTAACTGCGACTACAACGAGGGCGGACATCCGAAAATCCTGGAGCTCTTTGCCGAAACCAATTTTGACCAGACCCCGGGCTACGGCGAAGATCAGTACTGCGGCCATGCCAGGGCGCTGATCCGGAAAGCCTGCGGTGTGGAAAAGGCCGGGGTGCATTTCTTCACCGGCGGCACCCAGGTAAATTACACCGTGATCCGGGCGGCGCTGCGCCCCTACCAGGGCGTTATTTCTCCTGTAACCGGGCACATCAACGTCCACGAGACAGGCGCGGTGGAGGCTACGGGGCACAAGGTGCTCCCCGTCCCTTGCGGCGTCGATGGGAAGCTCCACGCCGGGCAGGCAGACGCCCTCTGCCGGGAGCACTACAGCGAAGCCGTTCCCACAGAGCACATGGTGCAGCCAAAAATGGTGTACATTTCTCAGCCCACGGAAAACGGGGCGTTATACAGCCGGGAGGAGCTGGCGGCCCTTCGCGCTGTCTGCGACAGGTGGGGGCTGTATCTTTTTGCGGACGGCGCGCGCATGGGCTACGGGTTGACCAGCGCCAAGGCCGAATATACCCTGGAAGACATGGCAAAATACTGCGATGTGTTCACCATCGGCGGCACAAAATGCGGAGCGCTGTTTGGAGAGGCGGCAGTGATGACAAACCCGGAGCTCGATCGGGACTTCCGCTATTCCATCAAGCAGAACGGCGCGATGCTTGCCAAAGGGCGGCTTTTAGGCCTGCAATTTGAAGCCCTCTTTACGGACGGCCTGTATTTCGAGATATGCAAAAGGGCCAATGCGCTGGCGGAAAAAATAGC
>CAZXLM010000042.1:0-21118 GCA_964642055.1 uncultured Acutalibacter sp.
CTCTGAAGTGGTCCATAAGGTGAAAAGCCAGTGGATGCTGAAGATCACCGAATACGCCCAGCGGCTCATCGACGACCTGGACTTGGTAGACTACCCGGAGCGGGTAAAGGCTCAGCAGAAAAACTGGATCGGGCGCTCTACCGGCGCGGAGGTGGATTTTGCGGCCGTCTTCCAAGACGGTTCCACCGCCGGGGATAAGCTTACCATTTACACCACCCGGCCCGACACCCTGTACGGCGCCACCTACATGGTCATTTCCCCGGAGCACCCCTATATTGAAAAATGGGCGGACAAGCTCCAGAACATAGAAGCTGTCCGGGCCTACCAGCGGGAAGCGGCGAAGAAGTCCGACTTTGAGCGCACAGAAGTGGCCAAGGAGAAAACCGGCGTAAGGCTTCAGGGCGTTTCCGCCGTCAATCCCCTGACCGGCCTGGAAATTCCCATCTTCATTTCCGACTATGTGCTGGTTTCCTACGGTACCGGAGCCATCATGGCCGTGCCCGCCCACGATACCAGAGACTGGGATTTTGCGAAGAAATTCGATCTGCCCATCATCGAGGTGGTCAAGGGAGGCAATGTGCAGGAGGAAGCCTTTACAGACTGTGAGACCGGTGTGATGGTAAATTCCGGCATTCTCGACGGCCTGACGGTGGAGGAAGCCAAGAAAAAGATCATCGAGCACCTGGAAGAAAAGGGCATCGGCCATGCAAAGGTGAACTTCAAACTCAGGGATTGGGTATTCTCCCGCCAGCGGTACTGGGGCGAGCCCATTCCCATGGTGTACTGCGAAAAGTGCGGCTGGCAGCCCATTCCCGAAAACGAGCTGCCTTTGGAGCTGCCGGAGGTGGAGTCCTACGAGCCCACGGACAACGGGGAATCGCCTTTGGCCCACATGACAGACTGGGTGAACACCACCTGTCCTCACTGCGGCGGCCTGGCCAAACGGGAAACAGATACCATGCCTCAGTGGGCAGGGTCTTCCTGGTACTTCCTACGGTATATGGACCCCCACAACGACGAGGCCTTTGCCTCGAAAGACGCTCTGGAATACTGGTCCCCGGTGGACTGGTACAACGGCGGCATGGAGCACACCACCCTGCACCTGCTTTACAGCCGGTTCTGGCACAAATTCCTGTATGACCTGGGCTATGTCCCCACCCCGGAGCCCTACGCCAAGCGCACCAGCCACGGCATGATCCTGGGAGAGAACGGCGAGAAAATGTCAAAGTCTCGGGGCAACGTGATAAACCCCGATGACATTGTGGAGGAATACGGCGCGGACACTATGCGCCTGTACGAGATGTTCATCGGCGACTTTGAAAAATCCGCCCCTTGGAGCCAGGCGGGTATCCGGGGCTGCCGCCGGTTTGTGGAGCGTTACTGGAATCTGCAGTCCATTCTCTGCGGGGAAAGCGGCATTCGTCCGGATATGGAGGGGGCCTTCCACAAGACTATCAAAAAGGTGTCTGAAGACACGGAGACTTTGAAGTTCAATACCGCCATTGCCGCCCTTATGACCTTGATGAACAAGATAGGGGAGAAGGGCAGCATTACAAAGGACGAGCTGAAGATTTTCACCCTGCTTTTGAATCCCTTCGCCCCTCATATTACGGAGGAGGTTTGGGAGCTCTGTGCCCTGGGAGAGGGCATGGCCGCCCAGCAGAAATGGCCCGAATACGACCTGGCCAAATGCGTGGACGACACGGTGGAAATAGTGATCCAGGTCTGCGGCAAGGTCCGGGCCAGAATCAACGTGGCGGCGGACATCGGGAAGGAAGACGCCCTGGCCGCGGCGAAAGCAGAGCCGAAGATCGCCGCTGAGATCGGTGGGAAAACGGTAGTCAAGGAAATTTACGTTCCTGGCAAGCTGGTGAATCTGGTTGTAAAATAAACGCCTGTGTCTGAAAATTAAAGAACCGCTTTTGAAAACTTTCAAAAGCGGTTCTTTGCGTATGTGGAAAAAGCCTTTTATATCCTTCGTCATGCTTTGCATGTCACCTGTCTCGCCTGCCGGCTCGGTTGCAAAGCGCCAGTGGCGCTTGCCCTGCAACGACCGGAGCGGTAGCGGAGAACGGTTCGCGGCAATGCCCCACTGGGGCATGCTCACCCTTTACACAAGGGAGGCTTTTTCTTGCCCTTTGGTTCCCCTTATTTCTAAGGGTTGCTGCGCGCCAGTGGCGAGCGTCAGTTATCTTTTTTTCCGGCGGTAGGCCGCCAGCGCCCAGCCGGCCAGTATCAACACCAGCAGTATGGCCACCGCCCAGCCTGCGCAGAACACCCACCACCAGGTGGCGTAGTGATGGTCCATCCCCCAGCCCGCAAGAATGGAAATGGGGCGGAAAATCAGGTCCGCCACGGCGGAGATCGCCCTGCCGCCGAAATCAAAGAGGCAGCCTGTGGCGGTTCCAAGCATGGAAAACAGACTTTCAAGCAGTTCAAACAAAAAATGCAGCATAAGGATTCACTCCTCCTCAAAGTCAGGCGGCAGCTCAGTCCGCAGCGGTTTCCACGATCTTGTAATAGGTGCGGGCGGTGATGGCGTACACAATGGCGTAAATCGCTCCGAAAACGACTATACAGCCCACGGTGGACCCCAAAATCACCCAGAAGTTCATCATATTCATCATCATCAGGATCTTTTGCAGCATGGGGAAGGCGAAGCACAGATGCATCACCGCTGTGAGAAGGGGCAGGAAGAACACCAGCAGGATCTGGCTGTGAATGCTTTTCTTTACTTCTTTGCGGCTCATGCCCACCTTCTGCATGATAGAGAACCGCTTCGCGTCTTCGTAGCCCTCGGAAACCTGCTTGTAGTAAATGATCATCACGGTGCCCATCAGGAACAAGAGCCCCAGGAAAATGCCCAGGAAGAACAGCCCGCCGTAAAGGGCGGCAAAATCCTCATAGTTGTCGGCGATATTTTCGATCCGCAGAGATTCATAGGAAACGTCCGGCAGCGGGTCATGGGCGATACGCTGTTCAAGGGCGTTTGCCAGGCTGCGGATATCTTCTCGGGTCCCGCCGATGTCAAAATAGTAATTGAAGCTGGGGGAGTAGGCCGAAAGAGCGCCCCCGGGGCTTTCCTGTGCCAGCAGCTCTACAATATCGCTGCCCTCCGGGGCCACCAGGGCGAAACATTCCACGTTGGAGATCATCACGTTGTCTCCTGCCTGGGAAAGGTCGAAATCCGTTCTGTGCAGGGAAAAGGTGCTCTCACCGACGGTCAGAACGTCCTCCCGGGGGAAATCGTTTCCGGGATCGTACAGCAGCAGATCGTTTTCGTCCAGCGTGACGGCTTCGCCGGAAAGCCGCTCATACTCCTTTATGGGATAGACCCTCACCACGGCGTAATGCTCGCTCTGTGACAGGTCGCTGTTTTCAAAGACGGTGCCGGTCCGGCCCATGTAAAAGCTCCAATGCTCCTCGTCCTGAATGTTTTTAGGGGTAAACCCGGCTTTTTCGCATTCTTCCCGGGCCATGTCCCGCACAGCTTCCTTTGCGCTTTCATTGGCTCCTTCGGCGATCAGCATGATCTCCCGGGGAAAGCGGACGTGGATCATATCTTCCATGCTGGTGTACAGGGCAAAGGTGGTGGAAACTGTCACCAGCAGGCAGGTGAAGAGAATGCAGATGGAGGCAAGCCCTGCGGCGTTCTGTTTCATGCGGTAGAGCATGCCCGACACGGTGGTGAAGTGATTCGACTTATAATAAAAGCTCTTCTTCTTTTTCAATAGCTTCAAAAGGGCCGTAATGCCTGTGATGAACAGCAGATAGGTTCCGAAAATGACGAGGATCACCGCGATAAAGAAGAATGCCAAAGCCTCCACTGGGTCCTGAATGGTCACCGCCAGGTAATAGCCTGCTCCCAGACTGAGCATGCCCAGAACCGCCAGCAGCCAGTGGGCCTTGGGCTCTTTCTCACCCACGTCGCTGCCGTGGAGCAGCTCAATGGGTTTTGCGAGCCGCACCTGCAAAATGTTGTAGAGCATGGTGACGAAAAAGATCGCCAGAAACAGGAGCAGGGTGACAAGCAGCGCCATAGGCGGCACGGAAAAAGCGATGTGCAGATCCACCCCCAAAAGCTTTTGCAGCAGCAGGAACACAGCGCGGGAAAAGAGAATGCCAAAACCGATCCCCAGCGCCATGGAGGCAAAGGCGGTAAGCAGGGTCTCCCGGAAAATGATTTTTCCGATATGGAATTTTTCCATGCCCAGAATGTTGTAAATCCCCAGTTCTTTTTTCCGGCGCTTCATGATGAAGCTGTTGGTATAAAAGAGGAACAGCACGGCGAAAACGCCGATGACGATAGCGCCCAGGTTCATCATGGTGATGACGGTGTACCCGCCGTACAGTCCGGCGCCATCGATACTCGAGCCCAAGGACTGTATGATATAGAACATCATGATAATGCCGGTGGCGGAAAGGAGAAAGGGTACATAGATGCGCCGATTGTTTTTCAGGTTTTGGAAGGCAAGCTTCCAGTAAAAGCCCCTTTTCATGGTTACAGCTCCCTTCTGTCACCGCCGGTGGCAAGCACGGTCAGGGTGTCGGAAATTTTCTGGTACATTTCGTCGTTTGACATGATTCCCCGGTAGATCTGATGGAATACCTGGCCGTCCTTGATGAACAGGATCCGTCCGGCGCAGCTTGCCGCCTGGGTGGAATGAGTCACCATGAGAATGGTCTGGCCGTCCCGGTTCACGCCGGTGAAAATATCCATGATCTGCCCGGCAGAGCGGGAATCCAGCGCGCCCGTGGGCTCGTCGGCCAAAATGAGCTGGGGCTGGGTGATAACGGCCCGGGCAATGGCGGTGCGCTGCTTCTGGCCGCCGGAGATCTCATAGGGGAATTTTTGCAGGATATCCGTGATCCCCAGCTTCGCGGCAATGGGGTCCAGGCGGGTTTTCATTTCGGGATAGCGCCTGCCCGCCAGCACCAAAGGCAGGAAAATGTTGTCCTGCACGGAAAAGGTGTCGAGCAGATTGAAGTCCTGGAACACAAAGCCCAGGTTATCCCGGCGGAAAGCGGAAATTTCCTTCTCACCCAGGGAGGTGATATCCCGCATGTTCAAAAATACCTGGCCGGCGGTGGGCTTATCCAGCCCGGCCAGAATGTTCAGAAGGGTGGTTTTACCGGAACCGGATTCACCCATGATGGCCACAAATTCCCCTTCCTCCACGGTAAAGCTTACGTCGGTCAGCGCCTGCACCTGCGCGCCGCCCAGCCGGGTGGAATACACCTTTTTCAAATTGGTTACGTTTAAAAGCGCCATATCTTCTTCTCCTTTTTGTGCCCGGCGCTTCAAAGCCGGTTTTTCTTTTTGCTGTGCTTTCAGTATACCTGCTGTTTCTTACAAAATCCATAAGACGGGCTTACAAAACAAAGCGCAAGCTTACACTTTTGTAAGTTTGCGCTTTGTTTTGCCGTATAGCGGGCGAAGTTTGACAATTCATGCCGAAAGCTGTAGAATCATGTCGTGAAAATCCAGCTGTTATCGTAAGATACGGTGACGGTTCAAAAGGCGGTTGTCTTATCCTCCCCGCTTACGGGCAGGGAAGAGAGGGCAGTTTGTATTGCTCCTGAGCGGGGAAAAACACCCGAAGGGAGGCGGTACATATTACTTTGGCTTTCGCACTTGCTTTTCTGGGCGCCATTGGCGCGCTGGCAAGCATTGTGTCTCTCGTGCTGTATCTGCCGACAGAAAGAAAAAGTGAGCCGTCTGCTCCAATCAGACGGCTCACAGGGGGTTGAGGGCTGAACCCTCGCTCCGAAAGTGAACCAATGTATTGTGGGCAACCGTCTGGGTTTCCACACCTTTATTATAGAGACCAAAACTGGTTTTGTCAATCGTTTTTAAGGCGCATTTTCGCTGTGGAGCGTTCGCGGCATACAAAAAGCTCTCCTTAGAATAAGGAGTGATGTGCGCTGTCGGCTCGGTTGCAAATGCGCCAAAAAGTCATGGCTTTCTGCACTTGTCCTGCACCGACCGGAGCGGCAGCGGAGAAAGCTGTCAGCGTTAGCTGACTGGAGGATTGATGAGTTTAAGGCTTGTTCAGAAGTCCCTGCCGCTTCAAACAATCCCTCCGTCACGGCTTCGCCGTGCCACCTCCCTTTGAAAATCAAGGGGAGGCTTTTCTTGTCCTTTGGCTCCCCTTAAAATTAAGGGGAGCTGTCGCCCGGCAGGGCGGCTGAGGGGATTGACATTCAGCGGTTTTATGCTGCTTCCTGCCTGTGGACTATCCCCTCCGTCATGGTTTACGCCATGCCACCTCCCCTTGAAAATCAAGGGGAGGCTTTTCTTCTTTTCACTTTGAATCTGTCCCAAGCTGGGACGGTTTTTTTGCGTTTTTGTTCATTATACTTTACTTTTTAAGTCAAATATGATATTGTAAATGTGCGATGCAACTGAATAAAATTTCCAGTTTGATGTGTGCATTTTTGTCTTTGGCAAAAATGCAGGCTCATACTTTTTTGTACAGCACATGTTGGACTGGGAAAAAAGTTGCATCGCAGCAGTGAGCCGTGCGTTTTTCGGTGCGCGGCTTCGGCTGCGCACTTTTTTGTTTGGGGAAGTTTGTCATAGAAAAGCCGCCCGGTTTTCGATAGAAGGTAGGCTCAGACCATTTTTATGGGGAATATTACTTGCCCCTTGAAAAAATGTGAAATTAATGATAAGATGAAACTACCACGTCAAATCAATATTACCCACATGCACCTGCATGCGTTTTTACCCCTAGGTAAAAATGCAGGCTTCGCTTTTCGCATGTTGGTGCGTGCGGTAAAGATTTGGCGTGGTAACCAGAGAAGCCGTGCGTTTTTCGGTGCGCGGCTTTGGCTGCGCACTTTTTTGTTTTACAATGCTTTACTTTTCAGGTCAAATATGGTATTGTAAATTTGCGACACAACCGAATAGTTATAGCCTATTGCTTTACATTTTTGTCTTTGGCAAAAATGCAGGCTCTTACTTTTTTGAAAAGCATAGGCTATCAAAGAAGGTTGTGTCGCAGCAATGGAGCCGTGCGTTTTTCGGTGCGCGGCTTCGGCTGCGCACTTTTTTGTTTTTGGAGGGAATCGCTGTGGCAAGGTCAAAGGGAAAAGAAACACATTCCGAAAAAGAGATGTCTCTGCAGGTGCGCACGGCCCTGAAGGCCCTGCGGGTGAACCGGGGCCTGACCCAGGAAGCCGTGGCAGATTTCCTGGGAATATCGCGCCCTGCATACACCTACTACGAGCTGGGGACCACGTCGCCCAGCTCTTCTACGCTGTACAGGCTTTCGCAGTTTTACGGCGTCTCTCCCGATGTGTTTTTTGTCCCGGGCGCCATAGCCGATCTGCACCCGGAGACCAAAAGAGTGCGGAAGCGTTCTCGGGGCACAAAATAGCCTTCCCCTTGAAAATCAAGGGAGAGGCTGTCCCGGCAGGACTTAAAAAATGGAGAGAGTATCCCGGTGGAGATAAAGCTTGACCTGGGTACCCTTACCCGGCTGGGAAACAATTTCGACAGGGGTCCGCAGCCGGTCGAGAACTTGTTTCGTCAAATAAAGCCCCAGGCCTGTGGAGGTTTTCTCCTGCCGTCCGTTTAAGCCCGTGAAGCCCCGCTCGAACACCCGGGGCAGGTCCTCCGGCGAAATGCCGATGCCGGTGTCTCCGATGGTCAGCACATCGCCCTCGTCCATGGAAACGGTGATCGTTCCTCCCTCGGGCGTGTACTTCAGGGCGTTGGAAAAAATCTGCTCCAGCGCGAACAGCAGCCATTTCTCATCGGTTATCACCCGGGCGTCAAAATCCTGAAAACGCAGGGAAAGCTTCCGATAAATGAACTGGGGCGCGAATTTTTTTACCGCCTGGGACACAATGCTGTGGACGGCGCATTTTTCCAGCCGCAGGTCGGCGCTCATGGTATCCAGCCGCAGATAGCCCAGCACCATTTCCACATACCGTTCCACCTTGAACAGCTCCTGCAGCAAAGCGCCGCTGGTCTCATGGGGATCGGACTGTAAGATCAGCCGCATGGCGGCAAGAGGCGTTTTGATCTGGTGGACCCAGAGGGTGTAATATTCCAGAATGCCTTCCCGCTTGACCGTGTACTCCGTTTCCAGCTCACGGATTTTGCCGCACATGTCCTGTATGGAGTTTTGCAGGACCGTTTCCGGCAGAGAGGCGGGGAGAGAGGGAAAATCCAGCAGATCCAGCAGGTTTTTCCGAAGCCCTTCCAGCGTTTTTACCCTGCGGCAGTAGAAGATAAAGTCGGGCACTGCAAAAAACGCCAGCCCAAGGACGGCCGTTACGGCCCCGGTATAAAGCACCGCGTTTAAAGGCAGGCTGTAAAGATAAAAGAGAAAACCGGCGGCCGCGCTGAGAATCAAAACCGCCGCAATTGTCCTTCTATGGTCCTTCAGATAGGCTTTTAACAGTTGCATACGCTTCTCCATGTCAGGGGATCAGGTAGCCGATCCCCTTTTTTGTAACGATGAAATCACACAGCCCCATTTCTTCCAGCTTTTTCCTCAGCCGGGTCACGTTTACCGTCAGGGTGTTGTCGTCGATAAAGCTGTCGCTTTCCCACAGGCGGTTCATCAGGTCGTTTCGGCTCACGGTGTGGCCGGCGTTTTCCATCAGCACCTGCAAAATGCGGAATTCGTTTTTTGTCAGATCCAGTTTTCCGCCGGGACAGGAGAGGACCGTTGCGGAAAGATCCAGAACGGCTCCGCCATGCTCGATCATATTCATGGCTCCCTGAAAGGAATAGGCCCGGCGCAGCACAGCCTGGATTTTGGCGGTGAGTACGGACAAGTCAAAAGGCTTGGCAATGAAGTCGTCCCCGCCCAGATTCATGGCCGTGACGATGTTCATGTTGTCGGAAGCGGAGGAAAGAAAAATGATGGGCGCTTTTGAGTGACCGCGGATTTTTTCGCACCAGTAATAACCGTTCCGGTGGGGCAGGGTGATATCCAGCAGGGTCAGCTGGGGGTCAAACTCCAGAAATTCTTCCAGCACTCGGTTGAAATCCTCAACGGTTTTCACTTCAAATCCCCACATGGTCAGGTGATCTTTTACCGCTTTTTCGATGGCGGGATCGTCTTCCACCAGATAGATTTTGTGCATGGGCTTCACCTCGATAGATATTGGATTCTGGATTCCGGATGCTGGATAAGGGAGGAAATAGGAGCTTATTTGGCAGCCTCCCCTGAAAGGGGAGGTGGCGTTTGCAAAGCAAATGACGGAAGGGTTGTTAGTGTACCGACAAGAAGCGCAATGCTTTTTTCAATCTCCTCAGTCGGCCTTCTCGCCTATCGGTTCGCGGCAATGCCCCACTGGGGCATGCACACCCCTTACACAGGGGAGGCTGCTTAGTTCCTATACAGTATCTCTGCTATCTCTTCGTAGCTTTCCGCCCGGTAGGTATATGGGACGTTCCCGGCAGGATCCTCCCAGACCCCGGTATACCAGATGCTGTCAAGCCCGGCGTTTGCCGCTCCCTGGATATCGGAGGAAAGAGAGTCTCCGATGACCAGGGCTTTTTCCTTTTCAAAGCCGGAAATATGTTCCTCTACATATTGGAAGTATCGGAGGTCCGGCTTGCCCACACCCACGTCCTCCGAGACGAAAACCTTCCGGAAATAGGGGAGCAGTCCGGAATGTTCCAACCGGGTGTGCTGGGAAACGGCGTTGCCATTGGTGACGAGGTACAGGGAAAAATCCCTTGACAGCTTTTTCATCAGCTCCAGCGCGCCGGGATATACCGCCCCGCCCTGACCCAGAAATTCAAAATACCGGCTGTTCATATCGTCCGGGTCGCCGGAGAGACCGGTCTCCTTGAGGAAATCCACAAAGCGGTTTCGGAACAGCTCCGGTTTTGTGCATTCCTGCCGCTCAAAATTCCCCCACCATCGGGTGTTGCATCTCTCATAGTGTTCCAGCATGGCCGGGGAATATGGGATCCTTTCTCCAAAGCCGCAGCTTTTATAAAGGTTTCGAAAGGCGTTTGTCATGTCCGCGTCAAAATCCAGCAAAGTGCGGTCGGCGTCGAACAGCAGGAATTTGTAAGCGCTCATAAAATGCTCCTTTAAAAGTGAGATTGGATATTTGGCAGTATGTATGGCACAGAGTATGCCGCCAGCAGGGAAAGATGGGCGGGGTAAAAGATGTAAAACGTCCATTTCAGGGGCTTGCCCCGCCGGCCGTTGTAGAAATACAGCAGTGTAAGGGCCAGCATGGCGGCGGCCCAGTTCAAAAGATAAGAAGGGCTGCTGAAAAGCCGCAGTTCTATGCCGTTCCATGGCGCCCAAAGCAGGTACAGCACAGAGAAAATGCCCGCCAGCCCCAAGAGCCTGGGCAGCTTTTCCGGCAGAGCATAGGCCAGGAAGATGGCCAGCACCCCCGCCGCGCCGTAGTCCGTGTGCAGGAACTCTGCCAATAAGGCCAGGGCCAGGGCTGGCAGCACGGCCAGCGCGCCATAGCCCTGCTTCTTCAGGGCCTGACAGGCAAAGCAGGCCAAGGCTCCAAAGGCCAGGGTGAAGAAAACATTGGAAAGCCGGGGCGGCCAGAGAGACAGGGCGCCGGATACAGGCATTCGTAAAAGCGCCAGCCGGAAGGGTATCTCCGAGATCACCCCGAACAGCAGCAATCTCCCCACATACCGCCCGGGACTGTGGGTATGGCGGCAGCCCTCGACGATAAAAAAAGCAAAAATGGGAAAGGCCAGCCGCCCGAGAGGGGTGACGATCTCCAGCAGCAGGTAAGAACCTTCTAAGGACATACCGAAAACGCCCGTCAGGATATTCTGGACAGGCAGGACCTTCAGAACATGGTCTAGCAGCATGGAAAACAGGGCGATGAGCTTCAGCACGAAAGCGGACATGGGAAGAGCCTCCTTTCCCGGCATGAGCGGCAGACATGCTGCATATGCTTTTATGATACCGGAAAACGGGCCCGCTGTCAAAGGCCGGAAACGAAGTGAAAGGAATTTTTATGAAAAGATGGAACCTTCGCAAATACGCCTATGTGGTGCTGTGGCTTGCGCTGATACTGACCGTGGGAGCGGTCTGGCTCTTTGGGGGACAGGCCCGGAACGCCGAAAGGAATGATGGTAAGACGGAAAAGGACGCACCTTCCTCACGGGCCGCCTTGTCCTCCCCCGCCTCCGCCCAGACGCCTGAAACAAGCATCGCGCCGGAAACGCAGGCCGATGTCCGGGAGGCTATGCTTTCCGGCGTGTGGGTGCCCTATATGTCCCTGACCACCGAAGAAAAAACGGAGAAAGCCTTCCAGGAAAATTTCAGACACATTGCCGATTCTGCCGCAGAAAAGGGCTTAAACGCCCTGTTCGTCCATGTGCGGCCTTTCTGCGATGCGCTTTACCCTTCCCGGCTGTATCCCTGGTCCCATATCCTCACCGGGGAGCAGGGGAAGGACCCGGGCTACGACCCCCTGAAATTTATGGTGGAATACACCCATAAGCTGGGAATGGAATTTCATGCCTGGCTGAACCCTTTGCGGGTGAAAACAGCGGAGACGCCTTCTGAGCTGGCGGCGGAAAATCCCTATGCCGTGCTGGGGGAGGAAAGTCCCTATTACTTTATGGAATATGAGGGCGGGGTGTACCTGGATCCCGCCTATCCCTATGTGCGCACGCTCATTGCCGACGGCGCCGCTGAGATCGCTGAAAACTACGAGGTGGACGGCATTCACTTTGACGACTATTTCTACCCCTCCCAGGACGAAACGATTGACCGTGAAGCCTATGAGCTTTACAGCCAATCCGTAGAGGAGCCTCTGCCGCTGACAGAGTGGAGGCAGGCGAACGTCAGCGCCATGGTGCAGGAGGTCTACGAAAAGGTGAAGAAAGCAAATCCTGACGCGGTCTTCGGCATTTCTCCCCAGGGGAACATTGAAAACGACGAGAACATGGGCGCAGATGTAAAGGCCTGGTGCGCGGTTCCCGGGTATCTTGATTACATCTGTCCCCAGCTCTATTACAGCTTTGAAAATCCAGCGCTGGGATATGCGGAGGCGCTGGAAACGTGGCTTTCCCTGCCCCGGTATGAGGGCTTGCGGGTCTATGCCGGGCTGGCCCTGTACAAGGCCGGGACCGACGCGGACCAGGGGACCTGGCAGCTTTCCGACGACACGATCCGCCGGCAGATCGAAGCGGCGCAGGCGGCCCAATGCAGCGGCGTGCTGCTGTATTCTTCCGACTATCTGGACGCGGAGCAGACGGAAAAAGAGGTCCAAAACGCCTTGGCCCTTTTGGCGCCGGAGGACGGCGAGACTGTTCAGGCAGACTGAGCTTTTGGAAAACCGTTTCTGCCCAAAAGTTTCATTTATCCGGAACCCACTTTTGTGAAAAGCTCCCATTCTTTTTATGAAAGCGTTGCTCTATTGACTGAAAGCGCAGTAAAATGCTATAATTTTTCCGGTTATAAATTTTTCAGAAAAGGAGTAAGGCGATATGAGCGACATCAACGAGATCGGGGCCCGGCTTCGAGAACTGCGGGAAGCCAGCGAATGCACAGTGGAGCAGATCGCCGCCGAGCTGAACATCTCTCCGGAAGTATATCGTTCCTACGAACAGGACGGGAAGGATATCCCGATCAGCGTCATTTACACCATAGCTAATAAATTCGGCGTGGATTTTACCGAGATCGTTACCGGTACGCCGGCCAGGCTTGACACCTATCACATTGTAAAGCGGGGCGGCGGCCGGGTCGTCAACAGAAATCCCGAATATCATTTTGAGGATCTGGCATATCGCTATGCCGATAAGATCATGCAGCCCCTGCTGGTGACGCTGGAGCCCACCGATGAGCCTGCAAAGCTTATCACCCACACGGGACAGGAATTCAACATGGTGCTGGAGGGCACCGTGATCGTGTGCATCGGCGATAAGGAGTTTGCCCTGACCGCCGGAGATTCCATCTACTTTAATCCCACTATCCCTCATGGTCAGCGCTGCGGCGGCAAGGAAAAGGCAAGATTTCTTACTGTGATCGCCGAGTGACCCGGCCCTTGTTGCCGGTCTGAAAACAGGGAAAGGAAGGAAAAAGCAATGGACATGTTATTAAAAAGATTCCTGCCTCGCATTGAATTTGATTCTTACGAGGATTTTAAACAGAATTTCAAGATCGATCTGCCGGAGGATTTCAACTTCGGCTTTGACGTGGTGGACGCCTGGGCGGACGCAGAGCCGGAAAAAAAGGCCCTGGTCTGGTGTAATGAGGACGATGAGGAACGGGTCTTCACCTTTACCGATATCAAGCGCCTTTCCAACAGGGCCGCCAATTTCTTTCAAAGCATCGGCGTGAAAAAGGGCTCTGTGGTCATGCTGATCCTGCGGCGCAGGTGGGAATACTGGGTGTGCGCCACCGCCCTGCACAAGCTGGGGGCCACGCTGATTCCCGGTACCTTGCAGCTGACGAAAAAGGATATCGTATACCGGGGCAACGCCGCTGGGGTGCACACCATTGTTTGTGTGGACGATCCCTTTGTCATTTCCCAGGTGGAAGCCGCCCAGCCGGAGATACCCTCCCTGCAAAACAGGGTGCTGGTGGAAAAGCCCCGGGAGAACTGGCTCTATTTCAACGAGGAAATAGAAAAATTTCCCGATGTGTTCCCCCGGCCCACCGGCGAAGCGGCTACCCGCTGGGACGACATCATGCTGGTGTATTTCACCTCCGGGACTACCGGCATGCCCAAGATGGTGCAGCACAATTTTGCCTATCCCCTCGGGCACATCATCACTGCCAAATACTGGCACCATGTAGAGGAAAATAAGCTGCACATGAGCGTTTCTGACTCCGGCTGGGCCAAATTCGGCTGGGGAAAGATCTACGGCCAGTGGATCTGCGGCGCGGTGATCTTCTGTTACGATATGCTGGGGAAGTTCGATCCCCTGAAGCTGCTTTCCCATGTGGAAAAATACCGGGTGACCACCTTTTGTGCTCCGCCCACCATGTATCGTTTCATGTTACAGGAGGACGTGGGCAGATTTGACCTTTCCTCTATTCATCACTGCACCACCGCCGGGGAGCCTTTGAATCCCGAGGTGACAAAGAAGTGGAAGGAGCTGACCGGCCTGCAGATCTACGAAGGCTTTGGGCAGTCTGAGGGGCCTGTGCTGCTGGCAAATTTTGGAAGTCAGTGGTTCGAGCCTGTTCCCGGTTCCACGGGAAAGCCCTCCCCACTGTATGATATCCAGCTCATCGACAAGGAGGGCAATGTCTGCGAGGACGGCGACGAAGGGTCGCTTACCATCATGGACGTGAAAAATCACCCGCCCATCGGCCTGTTTACGGGGTATTTCCACAACCCGGAAATGACGGAGGAACACATGGGCGGTATCGGCTACAATACAGGCGACATGCTCTGGCGGGACAGCGACGGTTATTTCTGGTTCGTGGGGCGCAACGACGACGTGATCAAATGCTCCGGCTACCGCATTGGGCCGTTCGAGGTGGAGTCCGCTCTGATCGAGCACCCAGCCGTGGTGGAATGTGCCATTACGGGAGCACCGGATCCCATTCGCGGTCAGGTGGTAAAGGCCACCATCGTGCTGGCCAAGGGCTACAAGGGCACGCCGGAACTGACGAAAGAGCTGCAAAATTATGTGAAAAAGGTGACGGCCCCCTACAAGTATCCCCGCGTGGTGGAGTATGTGGACGAGCTTCCCAAGACAATTGGGGGTAAGATCAAGCGCGCGGAGATCAGAAAAGCTGATGAAAAGAGGTAAGGAAAAAAGCGGGCGGTCGAAAAGCATTTGGCTTTACCGGCTGGCAGTCCTGCTGGGACTGGGAGCTCTTTTGGGTGCTGCTCTGTATGTGATTTTTTGTTGGAATACGATCCCGGAGGAAATCGCAACTCATTTCAACGCCGTTGGAGAGATCGATGCTACCGGGCAGAAGTGGTTCCTGTTGACTCCGCTGATCGTTGGCTGGGCGTTGTACGGGCTTGCCAGGCTTGGAGGTTTCGGAGAGGGAAACGCCGGGCGCAGAGCCCGCCGGTACAAAAAGTGAAAAGGCAAAGTAAACCGCTGCGGTTTACCCTGCTTTTTTTGTTTTGCATGGCCTGCCGTTTTTTGAAAAGCCTCTCCTTGCAGGGGCGGCGAAGGACAGGGGAAATCCAGCCGTCTCCCCAAACTGGCGGCAGAGATTTTCCTTTGGCTGAAGTTATTTCAGATGAGAGTAAAAGCGCTGGTTAAAAAAGCGGTAATCCTCATCGTCGGGGAAGTCGAAGCTGTATTCGCCAAAGCTTTCGTCCATATACTTCTGCATTTCCCCGTTCCGAGGAATGGGATAGTCCGTCATGGGGACAAGGCAGGCCAGGGTGAGTTCCTTTCCCTCCAAAATGAATCTGTAGACGGGAATATACCGGCCGGGATAAATGACGTCCCTGTTGTACGCGGCTTCCGTGTACAGGACGGGGCAGCCGCTTTCGTTTTCGATAAATTTCTTTGCCGTTTCATAGGGGATCACGCGAGCCTTGGCCAAGGGCTGTTCCGGCAGGGCGTGGTTAATGGTGATTCTGTAATTTGACGAGAATCTGCAAACTTCCAGAGAATCAAAATACTCATAGAGAAGATTCATTTTAAAGTCGCCTGTTTTTTCCGCAATGCGAAAGCGTCTGTCACCATTAGCTTCGTCATCATTCCTTAACTGAAACACTTTCATTTCCGGGCTTTTGATTTTCTGATAGGAAGCAGCCGTCTGAACGACAGGGTTTGCCAATACTCCTGCTTCGTCCATGGTTTCTATGGCTTTTTGGAAATCTGGGTCGGTTTCATATGTGTTTAGTATTATACCCAACCCATAATTCGCGTATTGCAGCTTTTCGATTTGCTCATTTACATCATCGAACCAATACTGGTCCGGCAGCGGGAATGAATCTTCCACATAGATTTCAATTTTCGGTACGGGCTGCCCGGTGATATCGCTTAGCAGCCGCAGGTATTCCCCCATCTGAGCCTTTGCGTCCTCTTCGCGTAAGATATCGAGGGGGTACAGGGATTGCGACTGATAATTTGGAAATTCATCTTCGTAAATGGGCAGTGTTTCGGGAAGCTGGGTGTCCTCTGTCACTTCGAGATAGGGATGTTTTTCAAAGCTTTCCAGAGTGAGTTGAACGCCGATGTTTTCGAAACTGGGCTGATAGCTTCTCAGATTTGAAGCGCCGGGTTCCACTTCGTTCACAGTGATGGGTTCTTCAGAGCTTTCCGGCTCCGGCTCTGAAGAACCGGGCTCGGAGATCTCGGAGGCAGAGCTGACAATTTCAGAGCTTACTGATTCAGAAACGGCAGACTCAGAACTTGCCGGTTCGGAAACGGCAGTATGGGCCGCATCGTCATTGCCACAGGCGCATAGAAGAGCCATACAGAGCAGGGACAGGCACAGAATTCTTGCTTTTTTCATAATCAAAACCTCCTTTGGCGGACATTTGATAGCAGAAAATTGAAGAAACCGTATGGATCGTTACCGCGTCTCCCATCTTCTCGAAAGATATGGTCATAAGCGTAATGCGCTTAGCGGTACTTTGTTATAAACGGTAAAGGTGACGGACTTGTTGTCGGCTGTGCTGTGCAGGTCGATTTTCGATGGAAAAAGTGAATGACAATGTGCTTCTTTTAAAAAGCTCAATTTATCTTTTAAAACAAAGATAGCATATTTACTTAATATTGTCAATAAGTAATTAAACAAGGTATCTCTGCTTGACATTTCTAATGAATTTCAAAAATAGATTTCTTTGCGATACGGTCTAGAAGCACCTTTCGCGTTTCTTTATCTGCCGTTTTGAATTGTAATGGGTCGTTATATTTCTAAGCAAGGACAGCGCCTGTCGGGCGAGGATTTGAGTGGATCTTGCAAGATTAGAATTTGAATCCTGCAATTTTTAAAAAATGTCTTGACTTTTTTCGCATGTTGTGTTATAAAATGGAATATACAAAGCAAAATATTGCATGGCGATGACGGAGAAAAGTACCTTTGACACCAGCCCAAGCGAGCGGGGGACAGTGGGAGCCCCGTGGAAACCGGGTCGGATCTGTTCTGCCGGAGCCCTTGAAAAACAGGGCGTTCCGGTAGAAGCAGGGCCGCTTTACGGCGGCGGGAAGAACACTCCAGAGCCTCGAACCCAAAGGCGATTGCCCGGTAGGGGAGACGCGTGTTGGCGCGTTACAGCCATCCCGCTTTGACTGAAGCGGACAAAGGTGACCGGAAACGGTAAATTAGGTGGCACCGCGAGTAAACGACAGCTATTCGTCCTAAGAAATTGGGAGAGGCTGTCGGTTTTTTATTACTTGGAGGTGTCTTTTATGTGTTCTATCATGGGTTATACGGGAAAGGGCATGAAGCTGGAAAAACTGCTGGAAGGATTTGAACGGACGAAATCCAGAGGGCCCGACATGTCAAGAGCGTTGGAAACGCCTTCCGGAACGCTGTTTTTCCACCGCCTTGCCATTATGGGTCTGGAAGAAAGCGGTATGCAGCCTTTTACCCTGGGCGGGGACGCAGTAGTCTGCAACGGTGAGTTATACGGATTCCGGGTCCTGAAACGGGAGCTGGAAGCCAAAGGCTACAGATTCAAAAGCGATTCGGACTGCGAGCTGCTGCTGCCGCTGTACAGGGAATACGGTGTTGATATGTTCCCCATGCTGGACGCGGAATTTGCTCTGGTCCTTTACGATGGGGAACGGGATCAATACATCGCGGCCAGAGACCCCATCGGCATTCGGCCCCTGTACTATGGCAAAAGCGAGAGCGGAAAAATGCTCTTTGCCAGCGAGGCCAAAAACCTGGTGGGGCTGACGAAGGAGATTTTTCCCTTCCCGCCGGGCCATTACTGGGACGGGGAGCAGTTTGTCTGCTACCGCGATCCCGCCGCTGTGGAAGCGGTGTGCTATGACAGCCTGGAAACGGTCTGCGGGAAGATCCGGGAAAAGCTGATAAAGGGTATCGAAAAGCGGCTGGACGCCGACGCGCCTATGGGCTTTCTGCTGTCCGGGGGCCTTGACAGTTCGCTGGTGTGCGCGGTAGCGGCAAAGCTTCTGAAAAAGCCGATCCGCACCTTTGCCATCGGCATGAAGGGCGATGCCATCGACCTGAAATACGCCAGAAGGGCCGCCGAGTACATTGGCAGCGAGCACACAGAGATCATCATCGACCGGGACACGGTGCTGTCTTCCCTGGAGGAGGTGATAGCCGCGCTTGGCACCTACGACATCACAACGATACGCGCCAGCATGGGCATGTACCTGCTGTGCCGGGCCATTCACCGGCAGACCGACGTGCGGGTGCTGCTGACCGGGGAGATTTCCGATGAGCTTTTCGGCTACAAGTATACGGATTTTGCCCCCAGCGCGGAAGCTTTCCAGCGGGAAGCGGAAAAGCGGGTGCGGGAGCTTCACATGTATGACGTCCTTCGGGCCGACCGCTGCATTTCCGCCAACTCCATGGAGGCTCGGGTGCCCTTTGGAGATCTGGATTTCGTGCGGTATGTGATGAGCATCGATCCGGAAAAGAAGCTGAACACCTACGGGAAGGGAAAATATCTTCTCCGCCGCGCCTTTGAGGGAGGTTATCTGCCCCACGACCTGCTTTACCGCGAAAAGGCCGCCTTTTCCGATGCGGTAGGCCATTCCATGGTGGACGACCTGAAGGAATACGCGGACTCGCTTTACACAGAAGAGGAATTCCGGAGGCGTGCGGAGCAGTACGGCTTTGCCCGTCCCTTTACGAAGGAATCCCTGCTGTACAGGGAACTGTTTGAAAAGCACTATCCCGGGCAGGCGGGCATGGTGGCGGATTTCTGGATGCCTAACCGGGAATGGGAGGGCTGTGACGTTTCCGACCCCAGCGCCCGGGTGCTTTCTAACTACGGCGCTTCCGGAATTTGAGGATTGCGGACGCAAAAAGGGACTGCTGCAAAATGTATCATTTTGCAGCAGTCCCTTCGTTATTTCAAAATCAGACGGGTCTCGCCGGGATTCATGGTAGGAAGCTTCGCTTTAACGGCGGGGTGGGAAAGTTCCTCCCGCACCATATCCCGCAGGACGGTGCCCCGGTTGGAGCCGTGGATCACCCGCAGTTCCGTGACGTCGGACGGAACATGGTCCAGCCAGTTGAGAAGAAGGTTTCTGGCGTCTTCCAGATAGACCCCGTGCAGATCCACGCTCATAACGCTTCCGTCTTTTCTGAACCGCACGGCTTATTCCTCCCCCTGCGCGTTGGCAGCGCCGCGTTCCAGCGTTTTCCGACCGAAGAGAAGAATGAAAAAGCCCAGCAGGAATAGA
Organism: uncultured Acutalibacter sp.; assembly: GCA_964642055.1. Taxonomy (GTDB): domain Bacteria; phylum Bacillota; class Clostridia; order Oscillospirales; family Acutalibacteraceae; genus Acutalibacter. The sequence goes on from CAZXLM010000042.1 coordinate 19,280, forward strand.
ATGCACAGACTGATAATGCCGATAGAGTCCCGGCCGGTGGCCTGTGAGAACGCTCCCACCAGCAGCGGGCCGATCACGGCGGCGAATTTGCCGAAGATATCGAAGAAGCCGAAATACTCGTTGGAACGGCTGGGGGGGATCAGCTTCCCAAAATAAGAGCGGGAAATAGCCTGAATGCCGCCCTGCACAGTACCTACCAAAAACGCCATGCACCAGAACAAAATTTGAGAAAGCTGCAAAGCTTCGGCACTGCCGTTGCTCTGTTCAATGGTGAAGCCCATGAAGAAGCCCACCACACAAATGCAGAAATAGACGGCGATAGCAACGCAAAGGACCTTGATGGAACCAAGCTTTTCCGCCAGCCGGCCAAAGAGAATGGAACAGGGGACGGCCACCACCTGGGTCACCAGCAGAGCCAGGATCATTCCCACCGTGTCAAGCCCCAGCTTGGAGCCGTAGGAGGTGGAAATGGAGATGATGGTATTGACGCCGTCGATGTAGAAAAAGTAAGCCAGAATGAATAGAAGGATATGCTTCTGCTTTACGATCTCCTTTGCGGTGCGCCACAAGTTGGAAAGAGAGGAACGCACCAGGTTTTTCTGCGCTTCGATATAATGGGTCTGCTTCACGTTCTTCAGCATGGGAATGCTGAACACGGCCCACCACAGGCTGGTGAGAACGATGACCAGCTTAAAGGCCACAGGGTTATCCTGTCCCAGAATGAGCAGCAGGGCGATGGAAAGCAGGAAGGGAATGGTGCTGCCGCCGATGTAGCCCATGGCGTAGCCCCAGGAGGACACCCGGTCCATGCGCTCCGGGGTGGTCACGTCCGTCAAGAAGGAATCGTAAAACAAGCAGGAGCCGGAAAAGCCGATGTGGGAGATCACATATCCCACAAGCAGCAGGCGGTAGTCCCCGGTAAAGGCGTTGAACAAAGTGAAAGCCACGCCTGCGATCAGAAACCCGGCAAACAGCTTTTTCTTGTGGCCCTTGTGGTCGCCCAGCGCTCCCAGAACGGGAGCGAGAATGGCTACGATAAAAGTGGAAACAGAGGTGCCGTAAGACCAGAGCACCAGGTTGTCCGCCCCGTTTGCCTTACACACCGCGCCGAAGTACAATGGGAAGATAGCTGCCAGAATGTTGGTGGCGTAAACGGAATTGGCCCAATCGTACATGATCCAGCTTTTCTCAGTTTTTGTGAATTTCTTGACATTATTTTTTTCCATGCGAAACGTTCCCCCTCCTGATCGCCGGGTGTTCCGGCGGCTGATATCCCTGCCAGCGGCAGAGAAAATCTTTATGCTGCTTCCTATTATCGCACGGTTTTGAAAAATTCACAATAAAAATTTGAAAAATTTCTGAAAATTATGTATTTTCTGCAATTTCGCCGGTGCAAAAAGCCTTGCCGGCGTGGGTAATAAAAACGGGGAGAATTAAGCCGCGCAGAGAGTTTGTAGAAGAAACCCGGACAGGCGTGTAATTTCCCGTGTAGCCCTCGTATACGTTTGGTTCCACAGCCTGCTCAAACAGGACCATTTCCGTTCTGCCCACCTGAGACGCGTAAAAGGCCAGCTGCGCTTCTTCTGCAGTCCGGGCCATACGTCTGGCACGCTCTTCCTTCACTTTGTTTTGCACCTGTCCCGGGGCGTTATAGGCTTTGGTGCCCGGGCGGCGGGAATAGGCGAACACATGGGCCCTCGAAAAGGCGATCTCCTTGACAAAAGCCAGGGATTCCTCAAATTCTTCCTCCGTTTCCCCGGCAAAACCCACCATGACGTCGGTGGTGATGGCGCAGTTTGGAAAGGCCTTTCGCAGGGACGATACGATCTCCCGATATTC
>CAZXLM010000043.1:0-20509 GCA_964642055.1 uncultured Acutalibacter sp.
TTTGCAATCATATCATATCCATCCCCGTTTTTCAAGCGTTTTTGCAATTTTTTGTCCTTTTGGAAGCATTCTCAGGTCATTTTTTTCCACTCCGCCCAGAAGAAGCAGTCCAAAACCGTAGATCGCAGCGCCCATGAGAATGGAAATCAGCAGGTCCGCCGCCTCTCCCAAAGTCCCTTCGGGCAGCAGAGGGCGAAGCCCGCAGAAGCAGGTTTTCGCAGAAAGTCCGCACAAAATGGCGCAGGCCAGGGGCCGCAGGAACAGCCCGGCGGCGGAAAGGGCTACGCCCGTTTCTTTCCGCAGATATAAAAGCTGGGCCGCCGCAAGAAACAAATAGCACGCCAACGTACCGGCAGCCGCCCCGTAGATATTGATCCCCGGTATTCCACACAGCACCCAGTTGACCCCCAGCTTCAGGACCATGGCGGCGATCAGGAGCTTGACGGGGATATCCGCCCGTCCCACAGCCTGCAGCATGCTGGAAAGAGGAGTACACAGAGCCGCCGCGAGCGAAGCTACCCCCAGCATCGCCAGCACGCCGGAGATAATAGGCGCGGAAGCGTCCCTGCCGTAGAGCACCTGTACAATGGGCTCTGCCAGGGCGCTGATCCCCAGCCCCGCCGGAAAGCAAAACAACGCCGTTATTCGGGCAACGGAAGACATTCTTGCCGAAAGCTCCTTTTTCTCCCCTCTGGCCCACGCCTCTGTAACGGAGGGCAGGGCACTGATACCAATGGCCTGGGTCAGAGACGGGACCAGAAGGTATACGGTCATTGCCAGGGTGTAACAGCCGTAAAGGTAAGTGGGGATCGATTCCGGATTTTCCAGATACATGTCGGGAATCATATTCGGAAAACAGGCCAGCAGCCGCTGGGGCTCCCGCTCCAGAAGGCCGCTGAGCCTGCTTTGCAGGAACGTAGCGTCGATCAGCCCCGCCAGATTGGTGGCGACAGAACCGATGGCCACCGGCACGGTGATGACAAGCAGCCGCCGCACCGTGTCCCGCCTGCTCCCCGCTTTGGGCGCCGTCCTGTAAAGGCGCGGGTCGATACCGTCTCCCCTGAGCTTATGGCGAAGCGCCAGATACAGCAGCGCCGCCGCGGAGCCGAAGGTCACGCCCAGCACCGCACCCGCCGCCGCAAATGACAGGGTCAGGAACACCGCCTCGTCCGGCGTGGCAGGCTGCAGGGAAAACACCGTGCCAAAAGCCGAGTATTCTTCTGAACAGGCGGAAACCACCCACCGGCTGGCAAACAGTCCCAAGAAGAGCTTTACTAGTGCCTCCGCCACCTCAGAGACCGCCGTGGGAGTCATGTTTTGAAGGCCTTCATAATACCCTCTGTACACGGAGCCGACGCAGGCGAATAGAATGGCCGGGGCCAATGCCAGCACAGGGGCCAGCGCATTGGGATTGCCGATCACCTTTTCGCAGTATAGAGGAGCGGCGAGTGTCATCAGCGCCATGCCCGCCCCGCCAAAAGCTAAAAACAGTGGGAAAGCCGCCCGCCTTATGAGCCTTACGTCATTCCATCTTCCCAGGGAGCGGCTTTCCGATACAAGCCTGGATACGGCCACCGGGAACCCGGCGGTAGCCAGGCTGAACACGGGCCCATAAAAATTGTAGGCCACATTGAACAGGCCCATGCCGTACTCTCCGATGGCATATTTCAGCGGAATTTTAAACAGCGCGCCTATGACCTTCACCGCCGCCATACCGGCAGTTAAGATCAGCGCTCCGTACAGAAAGCTCTGCCGCGGCCGTCCCCCGCCGTCCCTGTGTCCTCTCCTGTTTTCACCCTGCAACCTCATCATTCCTCGCAAAAGAATTAAAAGTCCTTTTTCATTCTTATGTGCGGCAAAGCCCCGATATTTTTGTTTCTTCCATAAAGCGTTCCGGAAGGGAAAGGGAGAAAAACGCAAAAGGCCGGGACAGCGAAGCGCACACTTCCTGTCCCAGCCCCAAAAATCCTGTTTTGATCTCTTACTTGACCTCTACTGTCCAGCCAAATTCGTCCGGCAGCCTGCCGGTTTGGATCCCGGTCACGGTATCGTACAGCTTCTGGCTGACAGGGCCGATACCGCCGCCGGAAATTTCCATCACGGTGTCCTCATAGCGCAGCGCGCCTACGGGAGAGATCACCGCCGCGGTGCCGCTGCCCCAGCATTCTTCCAGGGCGCCGCTCTTTGCCGCCGCTACCAGCTCGTCCACGGAAATGCGGCGTTCCTCCACTTCCATACCCCAATGCCTACACAGGTCAATACAGGTGGCACGGGTAACGCCGGGCAGAATACTGCCGGTGAGCATGGGTGTGACCACCCTGCCATTTATCTTGAAGAAGATGTTCATAGCTCCCACTTCCTCAATATACTTGCGCTCTACGCCGTCCAGCCACAGCACCTGGGAATATCCCTCATCGTGGGCCTTCATTTGGGCCTTCAAGCTGGCCACATAATTGCCGCCGGTCTTAGCCTCGCCAATACCGCCCCGGACCGCGCGGACATAGTCGTCCTCGATCCAGATCCTGACCGGATCAAGGCCGCTTTCATAGTAAGCGCCGGAAGGAGAAAGAATGATCATAAAGAGATAGTGGTCGGCAGGACGCACGCCCAGGAACGGGTCGGTGGCGATCACGAAAGGCCGAATGTACAGAGAGGTCCCGGGCTGCGTGGGGATCCAATCCTTTTCCACGCTGACCAGAGTCTTCAGGCCGTTCAGGAAATCCTCCGGGGGGATTTCCGGAATACACAGGCGGCGGTTGGAATTGTTGGCCCGGGCAATATTCTTATCAGGGCGGAACAGCAGGGTGCGTCCGTCTTCCGTGCGGTAAGCTTTCAGGCCCTCGAACATCTCCTGCCCGTAATGGAACACCATGGCGGAGGGGTCCAGGGAAATAAAATGGTAGGGTTCTACCCGGGGATCGTGCCAGCCCTGCTCCGGACTGTATTCCATAATGTACATATGATCTGTAAAGATCTTCCCAAAGCCCAGCTTTGTCTGGTCCACAGGCTTTTGCTTTGGCGCTTTTGTCAGTTCGATTTTGATTTCCTGCATATTCTCTTACCTCGCTTTTTGCCGTATCAGGCGGTTTTCCCGTTGAATCCAGCTTCAAATCTATTCGTAAATTATAGCACATTTCCCGAAAAATGCAAGAACAGCGGCTGCCGTCCTGCAAAAAGGGGATTCTCCCCAACTTCTTTCTGATTTACTGCTCCCCGCTTGGTAAAAAGTCCAAAAGGTCATTCACAGGCCTTTACAAAAAAGCGGAACAGCCTGCGGCTGTTTTCATCGGAATGGCAGGAAAACTCCGGGTGCCACTGCACCCCCATGGCAAAGCGGCGCTCCGGCAGATACACGGCTTCCGGCAGGCCGTCCGGCGCTTCGGCGGCAATCTTCAAGCCCTTCCCCAGCTTTCTGACGCCCTGATGATGATAGCTGTTGACCGGCATTTCAGACGCCTCCACCGCCTGAAACAGCGGCGAATCCCGCATGACCGTCACAGTGTGATCCGGCTGCTCGTAAGGAGGCAGGCCGTGATGGACTACCGGGCTGGGCCGTTCTGTGGGAATATCCTGGTACAGGTCCCCTCCCAGCATGACGTTGAAAAGCTGTGCGCCCCTGCAAATTCCCAGCATCGGTTTCCCCGTTTCCAGCGCCATGGGGAAAAACAACTTTTCCATATTGTCCCGCTCCCTGCAAACCGCACCGCACTTTTCTGTTTTTTCCGCGCCGTATAGAGTGGGTTCGATATCCTGGCCGCCGGTAAAAAGGAACCCGTCGCACAGGTCCGCAAAACGGGTAAGCGCCTGCTTGTCCGTCGTCAAAGGCAGGATCACCGAAGCGGCTCCCGCCTCCTCCAGTCCCTCCACATAGCCCGGCAGCATCCAGTAGCTTTCCTTCGTCTCATCGTACAGGGACACAATGCCGATCAAAGGCTTCATGCCTCATGCCTCCTTTTTCGCTGCAATCCCTTTGCCAAGGTTCCATGACCATCAGTTTGTCTGTATATCATAGCACAGCTCTGCGGCCTTCTGCAAGGCCGGCCGGATAAAGCCGTAAAAGCTGATTTACATTTTGCGCTATTTCATGTATACTGTAGAAAACGAAATTCTTTCGGGAGGTAATTTTATGGCGCTGCTGCAATGTAATTTCTTTTCCAAATCTCTGATGCGCACGGTCCCGATCCAAGTGGTGCTCCCCACGGATAAGATGGTTTTTTCCGAAGAGCCCCAGGCCGAGCAAAAACCCTTTAAGACCCTGTACCTGCTTCACGGTATTTTCGGCAATTATACCGATTGGGTCAGCGGCACCCGGCTGCAAGCCTGGGCCAGCGACCGGGACCTGGCGGTGGTGATGCCCAGCGGGGACAACAGCTTCTATGTGGATAACAAAAAATCCGGCAATCTGTATGGCACCTTTATCAGCGAAGAGCTGGTAGAGTTCACCCGCCGCTCCTTCCCCTTGTCCCGCCGGCGGGAGGACACCTTCATCGGCGGGCTTTCCATGGGCGGCTTCGGCTCCATTGTCAACGGCCTGCAGCACCCGGAAACCTTCAGCGCTGTCTGCGCTTTGTCCTCCGCCCTGATCCTGGAGGGCCTGATGGAGCACAAGGAATACACGGACAACATTTTTACCAATCGCGGGTATTACGAATCCGTTTTCGGCGAACTGGACCGGGTCATCGGCGGCGAAAACGACTATAACCGTCTGGCGGAACAGGCGGCCGAAGCCGGCCCCAAGCCAAAATTTTACATGGCCTGCGGCACGGAGGACGGGTTGATCCACTCCAATCGGGCTTTTCGGGATAAGCTGCAAACCCTCGGCTACGACGTGACCTGGGAGGAAGGTCCCGGCGTACACGACTGGCAGTTCTGGGACGCCTACATTTTAAAGGCCATGGAATGGCTGCCGCTGAATGGCGTCCGTCAGGGCGTCAGCTCCGGTCACGTTTCAGACTGATTTTTGAAAAACCGCTTTTTCGCCGCGCGAAGGAACGGCAGAGTAAATGCAGGGAGGGTTTCTATACAATGAAAACTGAAAAAAAGCCGTCCGTTCCAGTGAGATTCTGGACGGCGGTCGTTACATTTCTCGTGCTGCTGGGGCTTGTGGTATCCATGACGGTGGGCCTGAAGGCCGCGCCCCATGTGCCCCTTCTGATAGCCGTGATCTTCGCCGCCATCGTAGGCTTTTTTCACCACTTTTCGTGGAAAGACATGCTGGAGGGCATTACGGACGCTATACAGCAGGCGATCCCGGCCCTGCTCATCATCATGTCTATCGGCATTCTCATCGCCGCGTGGATGGCCGGCGGTATCATTCCTTCCATGGTGTATTACGGCTTGCAGATCATTTCGCCCCGGTTTTTCCTGGTAACGGCTCTGCTGCTCTGTTCCCTGGTCTCTCTGGCCATTGGCAGCTCCTTATCCACCATCGGCACTGTGGGTGTGGCCCTGTTCGGCGTTGGAACAGCTTTGGGAATCCCGCCCGCCATTACCGCGGGGGCCATCGTTTCCGGCTCTTACTTTGGAGATAAGATGTCTCCTCTGTCCGACACCACCAATCTGGCTCCTGCCGTATCCGGCGCGGGAGTCTTCGACCATATCCGCCACATGATGGTGACGACGACGCCCACTTACATCATTTGTATCATCATCTACGGCGTCATCGGCTTCCAATATGGCGGCGCTGCAGTGGAAACTGCCCAGATCGGCGCCACCCTGGATACCCTGCGGGGAACCTTTGTCATTCACCCTCTGCTGCTGCTTCCTCCCCTGCTGGTGCTCATTATGGTGATCTGCAAAATCCCCGCCCTGCCGGGCCTGATCGGTGCGGCGCTGCTGGGCGTTTTGTCCGCCGTTTTTGTGCAGGGCGTACCGGTCCAGGATATGTGCCAGTATGTGATGAACGGCTTCACTGCCTCCACGGGCTCGGAAGCTGTAGACACCCTTCTGAACCGGGGCGGCATTATGAGCATGATGCGGACCGTAGCCCTGATGGTGGCCGCCTTGAGCTTTGCCGGTATTTTCGAGCGCACAGGCATGGCTTCTGCCATTCTTGAAAAGGTGGTCAGCCACGTAAAGACAGAGAAGGGGTTAGTGATGGCCACCATTCTCACCGCCTGGGGCATTCTTCTCGGGACCGGTCAGCAGTATGTGGCCATTATCATGGCCGGACGGCTGTTCCGTCCTCTTTACGCGGAACACGATTTGAAGCCGCAGAACCTGAGCCGCGCCCTGGAAGACGCGGGCACCGTATTCGGCGGTATCGTGCCCTACAGTACAGGCGCAGGCTTTACGGAAAGCATGCTTGGCGTTTCCGCCTGGCAGTACGGCCCCTTTACCTTCTTCGGCTGGATCAATCCCCTCGTGGCTCTTCTGATCGCGGCTTTTGGCAAAAGCATGCCTCACAACGCCCCGGAGAAGAAGGAAAAAAGTTAGAGCTTCGGCGAAAAGCAGGGACGGTTTTAAACCGTCCCTGCTTTTGAGCGTGTCGAAAAAGTTTTTTCACCCCGCTCAAACATGTTGGGAAAATCAACAATTTCCCCAGCATGTTGCGATTGAAAAGTGAAAGAGAGTCTCGCCTGTCGTTCTCATCTGTCGATTCGGTCGGTCATAAACGATTGCCACCGGCAATCATGACCTCGGTCGGCGCTGGGCGTGTGCCACTGGCACACAGCATCCCTGACGGTTCTCGAAAGCTGCGGAGCAGCTTTTTCACAACTCTCTCTTTCCTTCCGTGTTTTTTCGCCAGCGGCTTTATCGACAGTCTGCTTTTCTTTTATCCGGCTTCGTGAACGGACCGCACGATCTCCGCCGATTCCCGGCACAGGCGGGTGATCTCCTGCCAGTTCTGCTGTTCTATCAGCTCACTTTTCACCATATAGGAACCTCCGCAGGCGCAGACCACCGGACAGGACAGATACTCTCTCAGGTTTTCCAGGGAAATACCTCCCGTGGGCATCACCCGAAACATGGAAAAAGGCGCGCTCATAGCCTTTATTTTTGCCAGTCCCCCCGACTGCTCAGCGGGGAAAAATTTCAGCACCTTAAGGCCGAATTTTAAAGCCGTATGGTAATCCGTGGGCGTGGTGCAGCCGGGATAAATGGGCACTCCCTTTTTTTGGCAGTACGCCACCAGCTCCGTGTCAAGACCGGGAGTCACGATGAATTCCGCTCCGGCCGCCAGGGCGCGGTCCACGTTTTCCGTGGTCAGCACAGTGCCTGCGCCCACCAGCATCTCCGGGCAGGCCTCTTTCATCAGCCGTATCGCCCTGTCTGCTCCCGCCGCCCGGAACGTCACTTCTGCTGCCGGGATCTCCCCTGCGCAAAGAGCCTTAGCCAGAGCTGCGGCGTCGCGCTCCGGGTATTCCAGCTTGATGACGGGTATCACGCCGATCTCTTCCATTCTTCTGTCGATCTCTTTCATGTTATGCACCTGCTTTCTTTATCCATGCCGGCAGGATCACACGCCGGAATAGGCGGAGAAGCCGCCGTCGATGGGCAAAACCACGCCGGTAATGAATCCCGCAGCCTTTTCGTTTACCAAAAACAGCAGCGCCCCTTCCAACTCTTCGCTTTCCCCAAAACGGCCCATAGGCGTGGCGGCCAGAATTTTTCCGGTGCGCGCGGTGGGCGTGCCGTCCTCGTTCCAAAGGAGCCTGGCATTCTGCTTGGTGGAAAAAAAGCCGGGGGCCAGCGCGTTGACTCGAATTCCTTCTTTGGAAAAATGGACTGCAAGCCATTGGGTAAAATTGGAAACCGCCGCTTTCGCTCCGGAATAAGCGGGAATTTTCGTCAGCGGCGTGTAGGCGTTCATGGAGGAGATGTTGAGAATAGAGCATCCCTTCCTGCCCAGCATCTGGCGGGCAAACGCCTGGGTGGGAATTAAGGTCCCAAGGAAATTCAGATTGAACACGAACCCCACGCCTGCTGTATCCAGATCAAAAAAGCTTCGTGTCTCGCTGTCGATATCCCCGGCTTCATAATACTCCTTGTCCGTAGTGGCTCTGGGGTTGTTCCCTCCCGCGCCGTTGAGCAGAATATCACAGGGGCCAAGGTCGGAAAGCACAGTCTCCGCCACCGAAGCGCAGGCCTCTTTATCCAGCACATCGCAGGCATAACCCCTGGCCGTGCCGCCCTCAGCATTTATCTCAGCCGCAAAGGCATCGGCAGCTTCCCCGTCCAGATCCAGCAGGGCTACTTTTGCTCCGGCCCGGGCAAGCGTCCTGGCGAAACCGCTGCACAGTACGCCTCCGGCTCCGGTGACAACCGCTGTTTTCCCAGTCAGATCGGTATTCAATACATTTTCTTTCATCGTCCTTCCTCCTTAGACGCAGTTTTTTCATAAGCCTCGAACAGTCCGTTCAGATAGGCCGCGCCCAGAGCCCGGTCAAACAGGCCGTAGCCCGGTCTGCCTTTTTCTCCCCAGATCATGCGGCCGTGGTCGGGGCGGACATAGCCGTCGTACCCGTTTTCCGCCAGCGCCCTGACGATCTCGGCCATATCAAGGCTTCCGCAGGAGGAAAGGTGGGCTCGTTCCTCAAAGGAACCGTCCTCCAGGATCTTCACGTTCCGGATGTGCATAAAGGCGATACGGCCCATAGCCGCGTATTTTCTCACCAGGGCGGGAATGTCGTTGCTCTTCGCGCAGCCAAGGCTGCCGGTGCAGAGGCAGAGACAGTTGGAGGGGCTGTTTACAAGGGCCAAAAGGCGATCGAGGCTTTCCTCGCCGGTGACGATCCTTGGCAGGCCGAAAATGGGATAGGGCGGGTCGTCCGGGTGGATCGCCAGCTTCACGCCGCACTCCTCCGCCGCTGGAACGACCGCTTTTAAAAACCGTTCCAGATTCCCCCAAAGGCCTTCCTCGCCCAAGGCCTTGTAAGCGGCGATCAGCTCCCGCACCTCCTGCTGCGTGTAGCTGGAATCCCAGCCTGGCAGATGGATATCGTCCTTTAATGGGTCAAGCCCCCTGAGCTGCTCCCAATACATCACAAGGCTGGTGGAGCCGTCGCCGGCTTTTTTATCCAGCTGGGTGCGGGTCCAGTCAAAAACCGGCATAAAATTATAGGTGACGCATTTCACGCCGTATTTCCCGCAGCGGCGGATATTTTCGCAATAGGCTTCCAGCAGGGCGTCCACCCTTCCCCTGCCCAGTTTGATATCCTCGTGGACCGGAATGGATTCCACCACGTCGAACACGAGCCCGTGCTTTTCACATTCCCGTTTGATTGCCTGCAAGCTCTCCTCCGGCCATATCTCCCCGGGTTTCACATCGTAGACGGCGGAAACAATGGAGCGCATACCGGGGATCTGCGAAATGTATTCCAGCGAGACCGGATCGTCGGGCCCATACCAGCGAAAGGACAGTTTCATTTTCATAGAGTCTTCTCCAATCCAAAATACCGAACGGCATTATTGCAGCAGACGTCCTGCACCAGCTTTCCAAGAGCCGAAAAATCACCGGGGCATTCGCCGTTTTCCACCCATTCCCCGATGAGACCGCAGAGGATCCGGCGGAAATATTCGTGGCGGGCATAGCTTAAAAAGCTTCTGGAATCGGTGAGCATGCCGATGAAATTTCCTAAAAGGCCCGTGCCAGCAAGACTGGTCAGCTGTTCCAGCATGCCCCGTTTCGTGTCGTTGAACCACCAGGCGCTGCCATGCTGTATTTTCCCGGGCGTATCCCCCTGGAAAGAACCCGCCAAAGCGTCTAGAAAGGCGTTGTCGGAACCGTCCAAACTGTAAAGCACAGTTTTGGGCAGCGTATCCGCAGCATACAGGGTATCCAGAAGCCGCCTAAGGGACTCTGCCCCATTGTGGGGGCCGATGCAGTCGAACCCGGTATCCGGACCCAGTCTTTGGAACATGCGGGAATTGGGATTGCGCATGCAGTTGTAGTGAAGCTGCATCACCCACCCAAGCTGCGCATATTCCCCGGCGCAGAAAAGCAGCAGGCCGGTTTTTACGGCGGCCGCTTCCACTTCGGAAACAGGCTCACCCTTCAAAGCTTTTCTCACTGTCTGATCCAGCTCCCGGCGGCTGGCAGGGACGAAAACCATTTTGTCAAAGCCGTGGTCGCTGGCCCGGCAGCCGTGGTTATCGAACCATATCATTCTGCGGCGCAAGGCCTCTTCCAGAGAATCTATCCCGTCGATGGCAAGCCCTGCCGCCTGAGATAGACCGCCCATGTATTCCTTCCAGCCGTCTTTTTCCAAATTGAAAGCCTTATCCGGTCGGAAGGAAGGCGCGACCACCGTCTTCATAGAAGGATCGGAACGGAGTTTTTCGTGGTAATCCAAAGGATCCGCCGGGTCGTCGGTAGTCCCTATGAAGGCTACCCTGCTCTGCTCGATCAAGCCCCGCACACCCATATTTTCCTCTTTCAGCCGATCCTTGCAGAGGTCCCATACCTCCTGGGCTGCGTCCCCGTCCAGTACCCCGGTGTAGCCAAAATAGTTTTTCAGCTCCAAATGACACCAGTGATACATGGGGTTTCCCACCGCTTTGGGGAGCAGCTCAGCAAATTTCTGGAATTTCTCCCGGTCCGGAGCGTTTCCGGTCACATATTCCTCGCTCACACCGTTAGCCCGCAGCAGCCGCCATTTGTAATGGTCGCCCGAAAGCCAGACCTGAGCGATATTTTCAAAGCGCCGGTTTTCCCATATCTCCTTGGGGCTCACATGGCAGTGGTAGTCCACGATGGGCATTTCCGCGGCATACTCGTGATAAAGTCTCTGAGCCGCAGGCGTGGAAAGCAGAAAATCCTCGCTCAAAAAGGACGTCAAGCTTCATCCCTCCGTTTAGCAGACGCACGGCGTCCGCTCAAAAGTCTTTTTTCAATTTTACTCCATATTTTATCCCATTTCAATGGAATTTTTACCTGTATCGTGAGGATAATACAAAGACGGGAAAATTTTTCAGGAGGCGCGGTTTTCTATGAAAGGCAACGGCACGCAAAAGCCCTTTGGTCTTCGGGATAAGCTGGGATATCTGTTTGGGGATTTTGGAAACGACTTTACCTTTATCCTGTCTTCTTCCTTTCTGCTCAAGTTTTATACGGACGTCATGGGCGTGGACCCTTTTGTGGTGGGGATAGCCATGATGACCTCCCGGATCGCAGACGGCTTTACGGACGTGGCCATGGGCCGCATCTGCGACAGAAGCAGGCCCACTCCCGCCGGTAAATTCAAACCGTGGATCCTGCGCATGTGCGGCCCGGTGGCGGTCGCCTCCTTTCTCATGTACCAAAGCTCTCTGGCCGATATGCGCATGGGATTTAAGAGCGCCTGGCTCTTCGTCACCTATATTCTGTGGGGCTCTGTTTTCTATACGTCTATCAACATTCCCTACGGCTCCATGGCCTCCGCCATTTCTCCCGAGCCTGAAGACCGCCAGTCCCTCTCCACTTTCCGTACCATGGGCGGCGCTTTGGCAGGCGTTATCGTGGGCGCGGGCGTGCCCCTGGCGGCCTATTCCAAGGACGCGGCGGGCAACGAAATTCTAAGCGGCGAAAGATTTACAGTCATCGCCGGGATCTTCTCCGTATTTACCGTTATCTGCTATCTTCTCTGCTATTTTCTGACTACGGAACGGGTACGGCTTTCGGGCGGCTCGGAATCCCAAAAGAACAACGGCATTGGGAAAATGCTCTGGAACGCCATGAAAAATCGAGCCTTGATTTCTATCATCGCGGCGTCTATTATTATGTTGATGGCACAGCTTACCCTGCAATCCATGGCAAATTTTGTCTATCCCAATTTCTACAGAAGCGCGGCGGCCCAGTCCGCTTCCAATTTTATCATGCTGGTCGGCATGGCCATTTCGGCTCTGGCTGTAAAACCGCTGGCAAAGAAATACGGCAAGGCTGAGGTCAGTGTGGCTTCCAGCTTTCTGGCGGCTCTTTCCTGCCTGGCCCTGTTTCTGATCCGCCCCCAGAACGTGTGGGCCTATATCGGCTTCATTTTCTTCTGCTGGCTGGGGCTTGGTATGTTTTCCATGGTCAGCTGGGCGCTCATCACCGACGTGATCGACTATTCCGAACTGAAAAACGGGGTTCGGGAGGACGGATCCGTATACGCCCTGTATTCCTTTGCCCGGAAACTGGGGCAGGCGGCGTCCGCGGGCCTTTCCGGTATTCTGCTGAACCTGATAGGCTATACCCAGGCCACCGCTTTTGAGCCGGGAGTGGTAAACGGAATTTTCAACATTTCTGCCCTGATACCGGGCTTCGGGTTCCTGATCCTCGGGCTGATCCTGTGGTTCTGGTATCCGCTTCACAAAAAGCAGGTAGAAGCAAACACAGCCGCCTTAAAGCAAAAGCACAACGGCACAGATCTGTAAAAACAGTCAGGAGGTCGTACAGTGAGAACGGTTATCAGCTTAAACAGAAAATGGGCCTTTACAAAAAACGCTTCAAAAATCCCGGATTCCATGCCGGAAAAATGGGACCTTATTAATCTCCCCCATACCTGGAACAGCATCGACGGACAGGACGGGGGCAACGATTACTACCGGGCTCCCTGCTACTATGCCAAAAAGCTCATCAGGGCCGATCTGCCCAAAGCAGCCAGATACTATCTGGAGATAGGCGGAGCCAATTCTTCCGCCGGCGTGTACCTGAACGGGACCGCCCTTACCCACCACGACGGCGGCTATTCCACCTGGCGTGTGGACCTTACGGAGCACCTGCGGGACGAAAACCTGCTGGTCATCGTGGTAGACAATTCCCCAAATGAAGCCGTATACCCCCAAACAGCGGATTTCACCTTTTACGGCGGACTGTACAGGGACGTAAATCTCATCTGCGTGGAAGAATCCCATTTCGATTTGGAGCATTACGGAGGCCCGGGAGTCGCGGTCACGCCTGAGATCGAGGGCAGGGACGCAAAAATCAGGATCAACGCCTATGTGGCCGGAGAAAAGGCTGGCCAGAGCCTGCGGTATACCATTTACGACGGCACGGGCGCTATTTCCTCCACGCTCACGTCTTCCGACAAAGAGGCGGAGCTGACCCTGCACGGCGTCCATCTCTGGAACGGCAGGAAGGACCCCTATCTCTACACCGCCTGTGTGGAACTGCTGGAAAACGATACGGTTCTTGACAAGGTCTCCTCCAGATTCGGCTGCCGCAACTTTGAGATCACCCCCGACAGGGGCTTTCTTCTCAATGGAGAGGAATACCCTCTGCGGGGCGTGTCCCGTCATCAGGATCGCTGGGGCTTTGGCAATGCCCTGCTTCCCGAACACCATCGGGAAGATATCGACCTCATCTGCGAAGTGGGCGCCACCTGCGTTCGCCTTGCCCATTACCAGCACGACCAGTATTTTTACGATCTGTGCGACGAGCGCGGTCTTGTGGTCTGGGCGGAGATCCCCTACATCTCAAAGCATATGACGGCAGGGCGGGACAATACGGTTTCCCAGATGAAAGAGCTGATTACGCAGAATTACAACCACCCCTCCATTGTGGTATGGGGGCTTTCTAACGAGATCACCATGGGCGGCGAGGAAAACCCCGATCTGTTGGAAAATCACCGTCTGCTAAATCAGCTTGTTCACAAAATGGATCGGACCCGTCCCACTGCTATGGCCTGCCTGACCATGTGCAAAACGGATTCGAGCATTGTAAAAATCCCAGACGTGATCGCCTACAACCACTATTTTGGCTGGTACGGCGGCGACGTCTCCATGAACGGCCCCTGGTTCGACAAATTTCACGCCGAGCACCCCGATATTCCCATCGGCTGCAGCGAATACGGGTGCGAAGCCTTGAACTGGCACAGCTCTCAGCCCAGTCAGGGGGATTACACGGAAGAGTATCAGGCCTATTATCACGAGGAGCTGATCAAGCAGTTCTTTCCCCGCAAATACCTGTGGGCCACCTTTGTATGGAACATGTTCGATTTCGGCGCGGACGCCAGGAACGAGGGCGGAGAAAACGGCCAGAACCATAAGGGGCTTGTCACCTTTGACCGCAGCTACAAAAAGGATGCTTTCTACGCCTACAAAGCGTGGCTTTCCGACGAACCCTTCGTCCATATCTGTGGGAAACGCTATGTGGACCGCACAGAAGACACCACCAGCGTGACAGTGTATTCCAATCTGCCTGAAGTAGAGCTTCTGGCCAATGGGGAAAGTCTGGGCAGGCAGAGAAGCGAGGAGCATTTCTTCTACTTCTCCGTGCCGAATACCGGTGAAACGAAGCTTACCGCCATTGCGGGAAATCAGCGGGACGAAAGCCTGATTCGCAAGGTGGAGCAGTTTAACGAGGCATACCGGCTGAAGGAAACGGGCGCTCTGCTCAACTGGTTCGATATAGAAGCGCCGGAGGGGTATCTTTCCCTGAACGACACGCTTTCCGAAATCCTGAAAACCGCCGAAGGCCAGGCTCTTTTCCAGGAGCTCTCAAAGCTTCTGCCCGGCTCGATGGGCGGTGGTGAAAAGGGAGAAGGCGGCATGATGCAGATGATGGGCGGCTTTACGCTCCTGCGGCTTCTCAATCTTCTGGGCGCAGCCGGCGTGAAGCTGACAAAAGAGCAGCTTCTCGACATAAACAGCCGGTTAAACACAATAAAAAAGCCCGAGGGCGGAAAGTCTTTATTCCTTTCCGCCACCGGCAGGCAGGGCCGCGCGTAAAAAGCGCGGCCCTGCCTATCTGAAGCCGGATCCGGCGTTCCTGCAAGAAAGAAGTTGAATTTTACCTGTTTCGGTAGTATACTGGTTTTGCAAATTGTTTTGGGACGAAAACCGCAGCCGTTGTTTTCTTTTGCGCCCGTCCGGCAGGGAGGCTCTCCATGAACACCGTTGTCATCACAGATGGGAAATACCGTTCTTCTATTGCCGCCGCCCGAATGCTGGGCCGGGAGGGCTTTCGCGTAGTCGTCACCCAGACAAGGGAGGACGTGGCTTTGGAGCCGCCGGTATTCTGTTCCCGTTACACGGCTGAAAGCCGATGGCTGAAAGGCTCTGCAGACAGTCCGGATTATCCGGACCTGCTGTACGCCCTGCTGGAAGAGTACAACCACCCTGTGCTGTTCTGCACGGGAGCCGCCACCCTTAACGCTGTGGCCCGCCGGCGGGAACGGTTCTTAGAAGTGTGCGATTTCCTCATCTCCCCGCCGGAAACGCTGGACGCTCTTAACGACAAAGAAACGGTTCACCGCCGCTGCGAGGAACTGGGGATCCCCGTCCCCAGGCAGTACGGCGGCACGCCGGAGCGCTATCCGGTGGTCGTCAAGCCCCACTGCGGGGAAAAATTCGGCCTGAAGGCCAAGGACCGCTACATCGTTGCAAACAACGCGGAGGAATACGCCGCTGCTTTATCCGTCATGTCGAAGTATGACCCCTGCCCCATCGTTCAGGAAAGGGTGGAGGGGATCGGAGCCGGCGCAAGCCTGCTGCTGGATCGGGATTCACGGCTGATCTCCGCCCTGTGCCACCGCCGTATCCGGGAATACCCCGCTTCCGGCGGTCCTTCTACCTGCTGTGAAAGCTTTTACAGCGAAGATCTGATCGATCGGGCCTTCCGGCTGCTTTCCTCTTTTGGATTTGTGGGTATGGCTATGGTGGAGTTTAAAGGAGAGCATGTGCTGGAGGTCAACCCCCGGGTCTGGGGCAGCTTCCCCATGACCGAGCGGGCGGAAAGCCCCTTTGCCTGCCGCTATGCCAGAGCCGCAGCCGGGGAACGGCTGGAATATCTCCCCCAAGACTATCACGCCGGCGTGCGCATGCGCTTTACCCTCAACGATGGCGCGGCCATGCTGGACTATCTCCGCCACGGAAAGCCGGGCCCTTTTTTCCAGGGGGCCGCAGACTGGTTCCGGGCAAAGGAAGCTCTTTCCGCCGCAGACGATCCCGCTCCCTTCCGCCGCTATCTGCGCAATACACTGCTGAGAAGGTAACTCATGGAAATCAAACTTGACTTGCACGTCCATTCAAAGCGTTCTCCCGATGGGGTGATGACGCTGGAAGAAATCGTAAATCTGGCCAAAGCCCGGGGCCTCGGCGGTGCGGCCATCTGCGACCACGACCTGACGCTGACACAAGTTCCGGGATTTCAAGATTTTCTCCTGATACCCGGTGTGGAGGTCTCCACGCAGTTCGGACACCTTCTGGGGCTGTTTCTCACAGCTCCGGTGGAGACCAAAGACTTTTTTGACGCTGTGTCCGCCATTCATGCCCAAGGAGGGCTGGCCGTGCTGGCCCACCCCTTTGAACGCAGCCGGGACGGCTCCCGCCTGGTTCCGATCCTCCCTCTGCTGGACGGCATGGAAGTGTGGAACAGCCGGGCGGACCGGAAAATTCATAACGCCAACGACCTGGCCCGAAGCTTTGCGCAGGCGCACCGCCTGCGTCCCTTTGGTGGAAGCGATGCCCACCGCCCCCAGGAGGTGGGAAATGGATACGCTATTCTCGAAGCGGAGGCTTTAACGCTCGAGGCAGCAAAAGAGGCTCTGCTGAAAGGGGCCGTCCGGGTGGAAGGCCGCCGGAGCCCGGCCCGCTATACCGCCTGGAGCCAGCTTGCCAAGCGTAAAAGGACCGGCGCAGGAGTTTTGAGCTATGCAAAATGGGCGGCTTTTGCCGCCAAATGCTGCTTGCAGGATATGATTCAAAAAGGAGACTGAAGCTTATGTCGCTGATCGTGAAAATCGGAAAAAAGGGAAAGCGGATCATCAAAAAGCTGCTTCCGGAGGAAAAACATCATCTCAGCTATACCCGCCGGATCGAGCGGGTCAAAACGGACAGACGCATCTGCGCTATGACCTTTGACGATGGGCCTATGGAGCTGCCCGCCGCCCCGGACCGTTTTGAGGGGCGCTCCCTTACCGACGTGCTGCTGGATACGCTGGCGGAATTTGGCGCAAAGGGCACTTTCGACGTCATTGGAGACACCAGCGAAAACTACCCCGATCAGGCAGGCAAGCTCGGCAGCGCGGCATGGGGCGGGATAAAATTCGACCACTATCCCGATATCAACTGCGACAGCAAAGGCGGCGCGGTCCACTGCGAGCGGCTGGTCCGCCGCATTCTGGACGAGGGCCATCAGATCACCAACCACGGCTACCGGCACATCATCTTCGGCAAAAAGCCCTTTGTCTACGGGGCCAGAGAATATCTTGGCAGTGTGGACAAGGCGGTGGAAGACCTGACCAAGCTGGACCGGCTCCTGCGGGAACGGTACGATTATCAAATATCCATGACGAGGCCGCCCCACTATGTGGATAAAATGCAGGACGGCTTTACAAGCTACGACGTATGCGACCGCATGGGCTACCAGTACATGGCCGCTTCCTTTGACGGGGCCGGCTGGCTGCCCTCCGTCCTCCCCGATCCGGAAGCAGCTTTGGAAGCGGAAGTAAACGCTATGGTGGAGCCCATGAAAAAGGCGCTGGAGCAGGACCCGGACTTCTTTTGCGGCCAGATCATTTTCCAGAAGGACGGCTATAACATGGCAAAGCGCACCCCCGTGGCCTTTGGGCTGCGCCGTCAGCTGGAATTGCTCAAAGAATACGGCTATCAGGTGGTAACGGTGGCGGAGCTTATGGAGGAAAGTCCCTTTGCCGACCTGGGCCGGGACGATCCCCTGTTTGAGAAGCTGTGCCGCCTGCAAAAGGACAGAGCCGTAGTGTATTCCGACAACCGGCTCCGGCTGGACGCGCCCATGACCTGGGGAGAGCTTGCCATGCTGCTTGCCCCCAAGGAGGAAGCCAGGAAGCGCCGCTGGGCAAAGATCAGAAAGACCGGAAAGCATGAAGGCGCTTACTGCGGCGCGGTGGAATACTGCGCAGAGCAGGGGCTGCTGCCAAAAGGAGCAAACCCGGACGCGCCTCTCATCTCCCTGCCACCCCAATATTTTGACCGGACAGAAAGCTTTGCCCGGCGGCAGGTTTACGCCGCTTATCGGGAATAGAGGGCAAAAAATCCGGTACCACAAATCCGTAATCACTGATAAAAAACGGCGCAGCTAAAGCTGCGCCGTTTTTTATGACAGCAAACCGTTTTGCCGTTCCAGCAGACTAAACCCAGTCAAACGCCTTATTTTCCGAAATAGGCCGCGATCTGTTCCATTCTGCTTTCCTGCTTCACATGGAAAGGACAGCGGCTTTCACAGTGACCGCATTTGGCGCAGTCAGAGGCGGTCTTTTCCAGCGTTTTGTAGTGCTCCACGGCCAGGATATCCCCAGCCACAGCCAGATCGTAATATTTGTTTACCAAGCCCACATCGATACCCATTGGGCAGGGCTGGCAGTGATTGCAGTAGACGCAGGCGCCCGTATCGTCTCTGGGCACAAAGCCGCCGATGACGGAATAATCCCGTTCCTCCGGGGAAGCGTCACAGAAGCCGAGAACCTTTTCCACGTCCGCCTTATTGCGCACTCCGGGGAGCACTGTGATAACGCCGGGCTTGTCAAGCGCGTATTGAATGCACTGGTATTCCGTCAACGCCTGGCCGAAGGGAGAGGTTTTGGCGTCCAACAGCTGACCGCTGCTGAAGGCCTTCATCACCGATATGCCGACGCCCTCTTTTTCGCAGCGGCGGTACAGATCCATGCGCTGGCTGCTGCTGCCGATGGCATAGTCGCCTTTCTGATAGTCGTACCCAGGATTGATGCTGAACATGATCATATCCAGTATCCCCATGTCGAGCGCCGCTTGGGCCACTTCCGGGGTATGGGTAGACATGCCGATATGCCGCACCGCCCCCTGCTTTTGCAGCTCTTTGATGTAGTCCACCACGCCGTTTGTCTGCACGGTTTTCAGGTCGGAAAGCTCATCGATGCAGTGAATAAAACCAAAATCGATGTAATTGGTGCGCAGGTTTTTCATCTGCCAGTCCAGCGAGCGCTTGATCTCGTCCAGCTTAGTGGTCCAACCGTATTTCCCAGTGATGTAATTGGCCCCAAAATGCACCTGAAAGCACAGCTTTTCCCGGCAGTCCGAAGTCTCGGCCCCAATATAGGGAAAAGCTTCGGCGTGCCCCGCCGCCAGATCAAAATAGTTTACGCCGTTTTCCACGGCGCAGGCAATGGCCTCTCTGGCTTCTCTTTCAGATGCGCCGCCGATGCTGGCCGTACCGAATCCGATCACACTGATTTTTTCTTCACCGTGGGGTAACGTGCGGTATTTCATTGCTTTATCCTCCTGTCGATTTTTTATAGATACCTGCCAAATTCCCACGGCAGCCGCTTCTCGTGCCCGTCTCTTCCGCGCCCTGCATAAAGCGGCAGCTGTGGCCTTTATTTTTATTCAGTATAGCATTGAAGACGTGTTTAATGTCAATCCTTTTGGAAAAAATTTCCTCCTTTGCTGTTTCTGCTTGTATGATAGATCGAAAGGGATCAAACTCCACTCCTTTTTTGACAGAAAAGGAGTTACGCTGCACTTGCCGAGAAACCGCAGCGGTCTTTCCCGCGCAAATCGCTGCACCGGCAGTTCCATTGAAAGCTTTTTTCCTAAAAAACACGCTTTAAATCGGCCTGATGAAATAGAATTTCCCGCCGCGCCTGCTCTGCAAACAGAATGATAGATACGTTCCAAAGCGGACATAATAAAATTATCACTATCATAAGAGGGAGGCTCTATTCATTATGGAGAAAATCAAAGTCGTACAATATGGCTGCGGCAAAATGGCAAAGTACACTCTGCGTTATCTTTATGAAAACGGCGCGCAGATCGTGGGTGCAATCGACGTGGATCCCAAAGTGGTGGGTATGGACGTAGGTGATTACGCCGGGCTGGGAGTGAAAACCGGCGTCATTATCTCTAACGATGCCAACAAGGTATTGGACGAGTGTGATGCAGATGTAGCCATCGTGACCCTGTTCAGCTTCATCAACGATATCTACGACCATGTAGAAAACTGCGTTTGCCGGGGCATCAACGTGATCACCACCTGCGAGGAAGCCATCTACCCCTGGACCACCAGCGCCGCCCAAATCAACAAACTGGACGCCCTGGCAAAAGAAACCGGCTGCACGATCACCGGTTCCGGCATGCAGGATATTTTCTGGATCAACATGGTGGCAATGGCTGCCGCAGGCTGCCACAAAATAGAAAAAATCAAAGGCGCATACAGCTACAACGTGGACGAATACGGTCTGGCTCTGGCCAAGGCCCACGGCTGCGGCCTGACCCCCGAGGAGTTCGAAAAAGAGATCGCCCACCCAGAGGAATTTGAACCTTCTTACGCCTGGAACGCCGCCGAGGCCATCTGCAACAAGCTGGGCCTTACCATCAAGTCCATCGATCAGAAGCATGTGCCCTGTGTCATCGGCAGAGATATCTATTCCGAGACCTTAGGCAAGACCATTCCGGCCGGAAAGTGCATTGGTATGTCCGCTGTAGTGACCATTGAGACTTTGCAGGGGATCACCGTGGAGGAGGAGACCATAGGCAAAGTCTATGGCCCTGAAGACGGCGACCAGTGCGACTGGTGGTTTTTTGGCGAACCCAACACCGAGTACCATGTGGTAAAACCCGCCACTGTGGAACACACCTGCGCTACCGTGGTCAA
>CAZXLM010000044.1:0-19964 GCA_964642055.1 uncultured Acutalibacter sp.
CTGCAGCATGCGCTTTTCGTTGCGCACGATGATGTCGGGAGCACCCAGCTCCAAAAGCCTTTTCAGGCGGTTGTTCCGGTTGATGACCCTGCGGTAAAGGTCGTTCAGATCGCTGGTGGCAAAACGGCCGCCGTCCAGCTGCACCATGGGGCGGATATCCGGCGGGATCACCGGGACCGCGTCCAAAATCATCCATTCGGGGCGGTTTCCAGACAGGCGGAACGCTTCCACCACTTCCAGACGCTTCAGGATACGCACACGCTTCTGGCCGCTGGCGGTCTCAAGCTCTTCCTTCAGCTCCTGGGAGGTCTTTTCCACATCGATCTCTTCCAGCAGCTTTTTAATGGCCTCTGCACCCATGCCGGCTTCAAAATCGTCCTCATATTTTTCACGCAGGTCTCTGTATTCCTTTTCGGTCAGGGTCTGCATCTTCGCAAGCTCCCGGACGTTTCCGGGGTCCGTAACGATATACAGGGCAAAATACAGCACCTTTTCCAGCACACGGGGAGAGATGTCGAGGATCAGGCCCATGCGGGAAGGGATCCCCTTGAAATACCAGATGTGAGATACGGGCGCGGCCAGCTCAATATGGCCCATGCGTTCTCTTCTGACCTTGGCCCGGGTGACTTCCACGCCGCAGCGGTCGCATATCTTGCCTTTGTAGCGGATACGCTTATACTTGCCGCAGTGGCACTCCCAGTCTTTAGTGGGCCCGAAAATGCGTTCACAGAACAGACCGTCACGCTCCGGCTTCAGGGTACGGTAATTGATGGTTTCCGGCTTCTTTACCTCGCCGTGGGACCATTCGCGTATCTTTTCAGGAGAAGCAAGACCGATTTTGATCGACTCAAATGTGTTAAATTCCATGGTATCGTTCCTCCCTGTTTATTCTAAATCGTCGTCTTCGCTGTCCGGATCAAACTCGTCTTCGTCCATGAAGTCGTCCTCATCGCCGTCGCTTAGAACGCCGTCCGCCAGAAGGTCTTCGGCGTCCTCTACGGAGTAACCGTCCAGATCGTCCGCCACATTTTCCTCGTCGAACATGGAATCGCTGCGGCTGAAGCCCATATCGTCGTCATCGTCGAAGTTCTGCTTCAAATCGATCTCCTGATCGTCCTTATCCAGCACCTTGACGTCCAGACCCAGGGATTGCAGCTCCTTGATAAGCACCTTGAAAGACTCGGGAATACCGGGGGTCGGAATATTCTGCCCCTTGACAATGGCCTCGTAAGTCTTGACGCGCCCCACCACATCGTCGGATTTGACGGTGAGGATCTCCTGGAGGGTATAGGCGGCGCCGTAAGCTTCCAGAGCCCACACTTCCATTTCGCCGAAGCGCTGACCGCCGAACTGGGCCTTACCACCCAGCGGCTGCTGAGTCACCAGGGAATAAGGTCCGGTGCTCCGGGCGTGGATCTTGTCGTCCACCAGATGGTGGAGCTTCAAATAGTACATATATCCAACGGTGACGGGATTGTCAAAATACTCGCCGGTACGTCCGTCGCGCAGCAGGAACTTTCCATCCTCGCTCATGCCCGCCATACGCAGACATTCGTGAATGTCCGCCTCCTGCGCGCCGTCGAAGACGGGGGTCATGATCTTCCAGCCCACGGTGCGGGCGGCCATGCCCAAATGGACCTCCAGCACCTGCCCGATATTCATACGGCGGGGTGCCGTCCGGCAGGAAGGGCATTTCCTCTTCCGGCATGATGCGGCACACCACGCCCTTGTTGCCGTGGCGGCCGGCCATCTTGTCGCCTACGGAGATCTTTCTCTTCTGGGCAATGTAGCAGCGCACGACCTTGTTTACGCCGGGGGAAAGTTCGTCATGGCTGTTTTCCCTGGTAAACACGTCCACGTCCACCACAACGCCGTATTCGCCGTGAGGCACCCGCAGGGAGGTGTCTCTCACCTCTCTGGCCTTCTCGCCGAAAATGGCGCGGAGCAGCCGCTCCTCTGCCGTGAGCTCGGTCTCGCCTTTGGGCGTGACCTTGCCCACCAGGATGTCCCCTGCCCGCACATCGGCGCCCACGCGGATAATACCCCGGTCGTCCAGGTCCTTCAAAAGCTCCTCGTTGACATTGGGAATATCCCGGGTGATCTCCTCGGGACCCAGCTTGGTATCCCGGGCTTCCATTTCGTATTCCTCGATATGGATCGAGGTGTACACGTCGTCGCGGACCATTTTTTCATTGAGCAGAACGGCGTCCTCGTAGTTGTAGCCTTCCCAGGTCATAAAGCCGATCAGGGCGTTGCGGCCAAGGGCGATCTCGCCGTTTTTGATGCCGGGGCCGTCGGCGATCACATCGCCTTCC
The DNA here is from genome assembly GCA_964642055.1 of uncultured Acutalibacter sp. GTDB lineage: Bacteria > Bacillota > Clostridia > Oscillospirales > Acutalibacteraceae > Acutalibacter. Next base: position 2,316 of record CAZXLM010000044.1, read on the forward strand.
TCCACTCTCTCCCCCACATCGACCACAGGTACCTGATTGATGCAGGTACTCTGGTTGGAACGCATAAATTTGATGATCTCATAGTCATCGATATCGCCATTATCCGCAGTAACACGCACCAGATCGGCGCTGACGGACTTTACCACGCCGCCCCGCTTCGCCAGCACGCACACGCCGGAATCCACGCCGGCCTGGTATTCCATGCCGGTGCCGATAATGGGGCTTTCCGTTTTCAGCAGCGGCACAGCCTGTCTCTGCTGGTTGGAGCCCATCAGGGCGCGGTTGGTATCGTCGTGTTCCAGGAAGGGAATACAGGCAGTGGCCACAGAAACCACCATGCGCGGCGTAATATCCATGTAATCCGCCCGGGAGGCCTCCACTTCCACAAACTCGTCACGGTAACGGCCCACCACCTTGGAATGGACAAAATGCCCTTCCTCGTCCAGGGGCTCGTTGGCCTGGGCCACGACAAAATCGTCCTCCATGTCGGCGGTCATATAGGCGACTTCGCTGGTGACAATACCGGTCTTCTTGTCCACACGGCGGAAAGGCGCTTCGATAAACCCATATTCGTTGATACGGGCAAAGGTTGCAAGATAGGAGATCAAACCGATGTTGGGGCCTTCAGGAGTCTCCACAGGGCACATGCGGCCGTAATGGGTGTAATGCACATCGCGCACTTCGAAGCTTGCGCGGTCCCGGGACAGGCCGCCGGGGCCCAGTGCGGACAGGCGGCGCTTATGAGTCAGCTCGGCCAGGGGGTTGGTCTGGTCCATAAACTGAGACAGCGGGGAGGAACCGAAGAACTCCTTGATAGCGGCCACAACAGGCCGGATATTGATAAGAGAATGAGGCGTCAGGGCTTCCAGATCCTGAGCCTGCAGGGTCATGCGCTCACGGATCACACGCTCCAGGCGGGAGAAGCCGATGCGGAACTGGTTCTGCAGCAGCTCGCCTACGGAACGGATCCGACGGTTGCCCAGATGGTCGATATCGTCGGTGGTGCCGAGGCCCTGGGCCAGACAGTTCATATAGTTGACGGAGGCGAAGATATCCTCCACCGTGATGTGGTTGGGGATCAGGTCCTTCCGGCGGGCTTTGAGTGCCGCCTTCAGCTCGTCCTCACTGCCGCCTGCCTCCAGGATCTCATTGAGCACGCGAAAGCTCACCCGCTCGTTGATATCGCATTCGGCCTTGGCGTCAAAATCCACATAAGCGCCGATATCCACCATGCCGTTGGAAATGACCTTTACCTCTTTCCCGTCCACGGTCACGGCCACCGACGTAACGCCGGCGTCGTCCATGCGGCGGGCCAGCTCTTTCGTGACGGTGACGCCCGCCTCGGCCAGCAGCTCCCCGGTAGCGGGGCTGGCCACAGGCTGGGAAAGGGTCTGCCCTACCAGACGGCCCTCCAGATTCAGCTTCTTATTATATTTATAGCGGCCCACGCGGGACAGATCGTACCGGCGGGGATCGAAGAACAGCCCGTTGATATGGGCCTGGGCGCTTTCGATGGTGGGAGGCTCGCTGGGACGGAGCTTCCGATAGATCTCAAACAGCGCTTCTTCCATGGATTTACAGGTATCTTTTTCGATGGTGGCGCGCATCCTATCATCATCGCCAAAGAAATCCAGCAGCTGCTGGTCCGTGCCTAACCCTAAGCAGCGCAGGAACACCGTAACAGGGATCTTCCTGTTTTTATCGATACGGACGTAAAACACGTCGTTTACGTCGTTTTCATATTCCAGCCACGCACCGCGGTTGGGAATAATGGTGGAGGAAAACAGCTCCTTGCCGGAGCGGTCGTATTCCATCTTATAGTATACGCCGGGGGAACGGACCAGCTGGGAAACAATGACGCGTTCCGCACCGTTTATCACAAAGGTACCGCTTTGGGTCATCAGCGGGAAATCCCCCATATAGACCTCGGATTCCTTGATTTCCCCCGTCTCCTTGTTAAGCAGACGGACGGTGACCCGGAGGGCAGTGGCGTAAGTGGCGTCCCGTTCCTTGCATTCCGACACACTGTAATTGGGCTTGTCATCGAGCTTGTAATCCACAAAATCGAGGACCAGGTTATTGTTGAAGTCCGTGATGCCGGAAACGTCTTCAAACACCTCTTTCAGGCCCTTTTCCAGAAACCACCGGTAGGAGTCTTTCTGGATCTCGATGAGGTTCGGCATCTTCAGAACTTCCTCGATTTTGGAAAAGCTCATTCGAGTATTCTTGCCCAATTTCACCGGTTTTACATTCACCATTGGCACAGCCACTCCAATCTTTTCTTTTTTGCTTCCCTGCCTGTCAGGCGTAATAAGGCAAAGGTATCCCCGATTTTGCTTTGCGCCGCTCAAACACAAAAATTTATATTTTGTACTTGATTCTTTGTCGAAACTATGGTATACTTGTCGACAAGTGATAGGGATACCTATGCCTATTATGATGCAGTATATTAGTTTATACCCGCTACGCCTTTTTGTCAAGTGGTTTCCGGAAATTTTTTCATTTCCGGAATTTTTCTTTTTTGCCATTCTTATCGGCGCACGCCCGCAAAAAGCAGGCCCGGAAAACGCTTTCTTCACCAAGCGGTTTTTCCGGGCTTTTGCTTTTGACTGGCCGAGCCGATATAATTTCCGCAATTTCACACATGACTTTTGCCGCAGACACAATACGCACACAAAAAATACACATGCTGCTCTTATCATACTCGCATGTTCCCATTCATTATTTTAGAAGGAGTGATACTTTATGAAGAAATCAAATAGGCTGTGGTCGCTGATCCTGACCGCCTCTCTCCTGCTGACCCTGGCTGCCTGCAATGCCGGAACCCCTTCTAACAGCGGAGCCACCTCCAGTTCTTCCTCCGCAAGCAGCGGATCCGACGCTTCAGACGCCGGAACTTCCTCCACCGCGAACAGCGGTTCCTCAGAAGTGACCGGCACTCCTGATCCGGACGCATTGACGATCCGGCTGTCCGGCGGCTCCGCAACCGTCGATTCGGAAGCGGTGGAGGAATTTGACTACACCTGGCACTGCGATCCCAGCTCCACCCACAGCGAGGTCCAAAACGCGCCTGCCGAATACTACACCGGTACAAAACCCGAAACAGACGCGGCCGTGTATATCGACCACGAGCTGTACTATTATCCGGAGCTGCCGGAAAGTGGATTTACGCAGGTCAACTACGACGGTGAACGGGAGTGGGCCTATTATTATACCGACGGCGAAAATGATAAATATATCTTCGCCACCCTTCCCGCTCTGGAAAATTCCCTGCCCACCCAGATGATGCACTCGGAGGAAGAGGCCGCGGAGAACAAGGTCCTCCACATCACCCAGCCGGGCGTATACGTGCTGGAAGGCACCTGGCAGGGACAGATCCGCATCGACCTGGGAGATAAGGACGAGACCTTCACCGATGAGAACGCAAAGGTCACCCTGATCCTCAACGGCGCTGAAATCAATTGCAGCGCAGCGCCCGGCATCGTTTTTTACAGCGCCTACGAATGCGACAACGCCTGGGAAAGCCAGGAGTCCTGGTCCCCTGAGGTCGACACCTCCGACGCCGGAGCCTGCCTGGTCATTGCGGACGGCACGGAAAACAGCGTTACCGGTACAAATATTTACCGCATGCTCAAGACCCAGTATAAGGACGAGGATTCCGATGACGCGGTGAAAGTGCAGAAGAAACAGCGAAAGCTGGACGGCGCAGTTTACTCCTATGTATCCATGAACATTGAGGGAGGAGAAAAGGGCGACGGCACCTTCACTGTAGATTCCGGTTTTGAGGGTGTCGACAGCGAGCTGCACCTCTCCTTTAACGGCTGCAATGTCACCATCAATTCCCAGGACGATGGGATCAACGTCAACGAGGACGATGTTTCCGTCGTAAGCTTCAACGGCGGCAGCGTTGCCATAAACGCGGCGCTGGGCGCGGAAGGCGACGGCGTGGATTCCAACGGCTTCATTGTGCTGAACAGCGGCACGGTCAGCGTCAACGGCATTACGGCCCCCGGCAGCGCGCTGGACTCGGAAAACGGCGTCTACTACAACGGCGGTACAGTTATCATCGACGGCGAAGAGCAATCCTATACCGCCGGCGACGTCTTCCGGGAGACCGGTGGCGGGCCCGGAGGCATGAAATCTCCCAGCGGCATGGGTGGTCCTGGGGGAACAGAGGGCCCAGACTTTGACCGGCAGTTTGAAGACTTTGACATAGCCGAATTCAAAGAAAAAGTGGCGGAGGTGGACGACTCCGCCACACTGGAGGACGTTCTCGCCCTGCTGGGCATGAACAGGCGCGGCGGCGGGGCGCCGCCCGATGCGCCCGACGCGCCTGAAGCGCCATAACAGACAGATGGTAAAACCATAAAAAGGGCGGTCAAAAGACCGCCCTTTTTCTTTGGTTCTTGTCCTGTCCCTTCTCCTGCTTTTGCGCTCTGCTCTTATCCAGCTTTCCGCTGGAGCGCCGAAACGAGATAAAAGAGAGCCGTTCCCAGCACAGCGCCCAAAAAGCAGAAGATTGTGGCGCCCAAACCAATCAAGCTGACCATCTGCGCATAGTTCACCGCATTCGATGCCACAAGGTCCAGCACAAGCCACAAAACCGCCAGCAGCGCCGGGAACAGCCAGCGCCCAAAGCGCCTGCAGCACACGAGTGCGGCACACTGCACCGCCACACCGGCCAACAGACAGAAAAGCAGCGGGATATATGACCCGGGCAATAACCCTCCGCCAAATGCCAGCACAAGCACCACATAGGTTCCCATTTTACTTCTCCTTCTCCTCACGGCAGATCGTTTCAAAATTGTAGGAATCCAGTTCCCTGCGGACGTCCTCAGATATCTTTTCATAGATTTTATGCAGGCCGCAGTGGGTGCGTCCGCAGCTGTACTCCCGGCTCTGGCACCGGCTGAGCATATAGGGGCCCTCCACGGACTCGATGACCTGCCGCAGGGTGATCTCCGCCGCGGGCTTTGCCAGGGTGTAGCCGCCCTTGGAGCCCTTAAAGGAGCACACCATGCCCTTTGCCACCAAATCTCTGAGAATTTTCAGGCAGAACCGCAGGGGCACCTGCATGGCGTCCGAGATCGTTCTGGCGTCACACCGCTGCGGGTGCTTTGTGAGATATTCCACAATTCTTACGGCGTAATCCGCTTCCAGCGTCATTACCATGTGCTGCCCCCTGTTTGGAATTTTAGTTGTGAGATATGGACTGCTAGTAAAAGCCGCCCGCCTTAATCCAGAAAATCCTTCAGGCGTTTGCTGCGGCTGGGGTGGCGCAGCTTTCTAAGGGCCTTGGCCTCGATCTGCCGGATACGTTCCCTGGTGACGTTGAACTCCTTCCCCACTTCCTCCAGCGTTCGGGAACGTCCGTCCTCCAAGCCAAAGCGCAGGCGGAGCACCTTTTCCTCTCTGGGGGTCAGGGAATCCAGCACACTGTCAAGGGTCTCCTTCAGCAGCGTATGGGAAGCCGCATCCGCCGGGGCGGGAGCGTCGTCATCTGGAATAAAGTCGCCCAGATGGCTGTCTTCTTCCTCGCCGATGGGGGTTTCCAGAGAAACCGGCTCCTGGGCCACGCGCATGATCTCCCGGACTTTCTCCACCGGCATATCCAGTTCTTCGGCGATCTCCGTAGCGCTGGGCTCTCTGCCGTTGGCGTGGAGCAGCTGGGAAGACACTTTCTTCACCTTGTTAATGGTCTCCACCATATGGACCGGAATACGAATAGTCCTGGCCTGGTCCGCGATGGCCCTGGTAATGGCCTGGCGGATCCACCAGGTGGCATAGGTGGAAAACTTGAAGCCCTTGGTATAGTCAAATTTTTCCACGGCCTTGATAAGACCCAGGTTTCCCTCCTGGATCAGGTCCAGAAACTGCATGCCCCGGCCCAGATACCGTTTGGCGATGCTGACCACCAGGCGAAGGTTTGCCTCGCTGAGCCGTTTCTTAGCCGCCTCGTCCCCATTGGAAATGCGGACGGCCAGCTCCACCTCCTCCTCAGAGGTCAGCAGCGGCACCCGGCCTATCTCCTTGAGATACACCTTCACCGGGTCATCGATGGAAACGCCGTCGGCCCCCACGCTGGCATCGGTGACCTCCGTTCCCTCCACTTCTTTGGCAAGCTCCGCATCGTCCAACTGGATATCGTCAAAATCCTCCACGATCTCCACGCCTTGGGATTCCAGCGTATCGTAAAACTTTTCAATGTGCTCCGGGTCAAATTCCAGTTCGCCTAAGGCGTCCAGAATTTCCTTTGTGCTCAGCTGTCCCTTGCTCTTTCCAAGCTCCAGCAGTTCCCTGATCACCGCTTTTTTATCCGGCTGTGCGCCCATGTTTACCATTCCTTTCTGATTTTCCCATCGGCGCGGATAAATCCCGCCCCGCATTTTGTGTATCTATCCTGCAAACCGCTTCCCGCGGCCCTTCTGTCAAAAAAGGCGTTCGCCGTCAGGAGGTCTTTTTTTGTTTTTTCAATTCACTGAGGTAATCCTTCAGCTCGTCAGTCGACGCGCTTTGGATCTTTTCCGGGCTGGAAAAGCCCTGCTCCCGCAAAAGGATCCTGGCGTATTCCTCCACGTCCGCCCAAACGGGGGGCGCGGCGCTCCGCTCCGTCAGAATACGGGTCAGCTCTGAAAGCTCGTCCGCCGTCAGTTCCTCTGACAGGCCCGCGAGAGAAATGTCGCCATATATAGTTTTACCCAGCAAAATGCCGTATACTCTGCGATTCCAATCGGTCACAAACTTTTCCGGCGGCAGCTTTTCCCGCAGCTCCTTCGCCCGGTCCGGGTGGCGGAACAGAAAAGCGACGATCCCTTCCTCCGCCATAGCGGCTTTCAGATTCTTTCCCTTTTCCAGATTCTGCGTGGATCTGACCGCCGCCACCTGCTGCTGAGAGCGGATCACTTCCCGTTTTCGCTTCCGTTCCGCCTGGGCGGCCAGCCGTCCGGCAGTATCCAGAATGCTCTCCTTTCCCACGCCGGTTTCCCGGGAAAGCCTGCCCGCGTAAATATCGCGCTCCATTTTATCCATGCGGGCCAGAACTGTTTCCGCTGCCTCCCGCAGATAGCGTGCCTTGCCCTCCTCTGTGGAAAGATCATATCCGGCTTTTATTTTTTCCAGCCGGTATTCCGTGTCGGTCTCTCCGGCCTCAAGGAGCTGTTTGAACCGCGCCGGGCCGTCCTTTCCGTGAGACTTCATAAACTCGTCCGGGTCCTTGTTTCCCGGCACGGTGATGACCTTCACCAGCAGGCCGGTGTTTTTCAGAATGGGAATAGCCCGCTGAGTAGCCCGCTGGCCCGCTTCATCAGAATCGTAGCAGATGACCGCCTCGTCCGCGTAGCGCTTGATGATCCTTGCCTGTTCCTCCGTCAAAGATGTGCCAAGAGACGCGATGGCGTTCGTAAAACCCGCCCGGTGCAAAGCGATCACATCCATATAGCCCTCAGCCAAAATCAACTGCCGGGAACCGGAATCCTTTGCAAAATTCATGGCGAACAAGCCGCTGCTTTTGTGGTATACGGGAGTATCTGAGGTGTTGATGTATTTGGGCTTTTCATCTGTGAGGATACGTCCGCCGAAAGCCACCACATTGCCTCTCAAGTCAAAAATGGGAAACATCACCCGGCCCCTGTAACGATCGTATAGATTCCCATTTTTGGATACGCGGGCCATATCAGAGGCTTGCAGCTCCGACGGGGTATAGCCTTTGGAACGCAGGTGGTTCACCAGGGCAAAGCCGCTGTCCGGCGCATAGCCCAGTCCAAAATGGCGAATGGTCCCGGCGTCCAGCCCCCGGCCCTTCAAATACGCAAGACCGGCTTTTCCTTCCGGAGCGGAAAGGATCTTGAAGAAAAAACGCCCCGCTTCCCGATTGATCTCCAATATCCTGGTACGCAGGCGGGACATGCTGTCGTCCACACCGTCCTCCGGCACTGTCATGCCGGCCCGCTGGGCCAGCCACCGCACCGCGTCCGGGAAAGCCAGGTTTTCCACGCCCATGACGAACTGGAACACGCCGCCCCCCTTATTACAGCCGAAGCAGTAAAAGGAATTGTTCTCCGGATAGACGTTGAAGGAAGGGGTCTTTTCGTTATGAAAGGGACAGAGGCCCAAAAGCGTTTTCCCCCGCCGCTTGAGATTCACATAGAAGGAAGCGATTTCTTCTATGGGGCTGCGGGCGTCCAGTTCCTGTAAAAATTCCTGTGGAAATGGCACTGTTCTTCCTCCTTTTTCCTAAATTCAAAAAGCTTTGTACGCCCGGTCTACAGGCTAATCACCGAAGTCCCAGGCCTTGGGTATGAACAGATCCTTATAGCACAGCACAGCGTAATGGTCCGTCATGCCCGCCACATAGTCCCGGGCCGCGATCTCCGGACCGTCCTCCGCTGCGATCTGCTTCATGTAGTCCGGCAGATGATCCGGATCTGAAAAATGGGCAAACAGGCTTTGGATAATGTGGGGCACCTTCTTTTCCTCCGCCTTGGCCCGGGGGTTAAGATACACTGCCTCAAACATGAAATCGCTGAGAGCCTGAAAAGCTTCAAGGGTCTCCGGATCCATGCCAATCTCCATGCCATGGCTGTTCTGCACCACAGCGCGAATCAAGGAAGTGATGCGCTTCGTCTTGGAATCTCCCAGCGCCTGGGCGATTTCCCGGGGAATGTTCCCCTCTTTCATGACGCCTGCTCGAATGGCGTCATCGATATCGTGGTTTATGTACGCAATCTTATCCGCCCAGCGAATGATGCGGCCCTCGGCAGTTTCCGCTTCTTCCCCGGCAGTGTGACAGCGTATGCCGTTTCGCACCTCCCAGGTGAGGTTCAAGCCCTGCCCGTCCTTTTCCAGCCGCTCCACCACGCGCACGCTCTGCTCATAGTGCCGAAAGCCCCCGGGAACGATCGCATTTAAAGCCCGCTCCCCCGCATGGCCGAAGGGGGTGTGCCCCAGGTCGTGAGCCAGTCCGATGGCTTCGGTCAGGTCCTCATTTAAACGCAGGGCCCGGGCAATGGTTCTGGCGATCTGGGCCACCTCCAGGGTATGGGTCAGCCGGGTGCGGTAATGATCTCCCTCCGGAGAGAGAAAAACCTGGGTCTTGTGCTTGAGCCTTCGGAAGGACTTGCAGTGGATCACCCGGTCCCGGTCCCGCTGGTAGGGCGTGCGCAGCTCGCACTCCTCCTCCGGCCGCTGCCGGCCCCGGGTAGCGCCGGAAAACGCCGCCCAGGAAGAAAGCATCTCCCGCTCCAATTTCTGGGTCTCCTCCCGTATGGTCATAGATTGTCCTCCCTTCACCAAAGCAGCTGGACCTGCGCTCTTTCCATTTCTATATTTCTATTCCTTTATACGCTTTTCCCGCGAAAAATACTTTTCCAAAACAAAATTTTTTTAAATTTTTCGCATTTTCCTTTTCCCCGGGCAAAAAGGAGGTCAACTCCCACACCCAGATCCTGGCCGCGGGAGCAATACAGCGCTCCCAGCCCTTTGTTTTTCCGGAGCGGCCCGGACATGCTCTCATTCCTTGCGAAAGGCGAAGAACCGCTTTCCTTCCTCTTTGAGGACCGCTTTCCCGCCGGTGGCGTCCGCCAGTTTTTTCGTCAGGGTCTCTGTCAGCTCCGGGGCAAGGTGGAACCGCAGAGTCACGTCTTCCAGAAAGGCCGTGTCGTCCACCACGCCGCCGCACTCGGGCACCATGCCCTGCACCCGTCCGTAAGAGGAATAATCGCAGGAAACGGAGCACAGTAGACATTCCCGCATAACGATCTTTTCCGCCGCCTCCAGGGCGATGGAGGCCGTGTGGGAATAGGCGCGGATCAGTCCTCCGCCTCCCAGCAGGATACCGCCGAAATACCGAGTGGCCACCACCACGACGTCCACCACTCCCGCCTTTTTCAGGGTCTCGATGATGGGAATGCCCGCAGTGCCCTGAGGCTCGCCGTCATCGGAAAAGCGCTGCACGCCGCTTTCCCGGAGGACATAGGCGTACACGTTGTGGGAAGCGTCCCAGTATTTTGTCTTCATCTCTCGGATAAAATCCAGCGCTTCCTCCTCAGTTTTCACCGGGCGGCAGGAGCCGATGAACCGAGACTTTTTCTCCACAAATTCCGCCGCGCCTTCCGCCCGTACCGTCACATATTCCACAGGCTCACCCTTTTCTCAATAAAAAAGCAGACGGCGCGAAACCGCGCCGCCCAAATTTCTTTGTCTTACTTCTTGTCGGTCATGCCGTAGCGCTTCTTGAACATGTCCACGCGGCCGCTGGTATCCACCAGCTTTTGTTTGCCCGTAAAGAACGGGTGGCACTTTGAACATATTTCGACTTTGATATCCTTCTTCGTGGAGCGGGTCTTGATGACGTTGCCGCACGCGCAGGTGATGGTGGTCTCCTGATAGTCGGGATGTATATTCTGCTTCATTCTCGGTTTCACCTCTTTACGAGCCAGACGCTCAAATTCGGTTTATTTTAGCACACCTGCGAAAAAAAAGCAAGAGCAATTTCAGCGGTTCCAGCATTTCTCATGCGGACTTTGAAAATATCGTTCAGAAAATCGGGCTTCCGCCGCGCCTTCAATTTTCGTTTTTCCTGCGAGACGTCAAAAGAAGCTTGACTTTGTCGTCTTCCTGCACGGCCCGAACGATCTCTCGCCTGCGCAGCAGCGCCAGAACCAGAGACAGCAGCAGATTTAGAAACGTCACCGACGCCAGAAGGAGCTTTTCGCCTGTACCGGCCTTGCGCCGGGCCTGCTTTCTTTTCTGCGGCGCGCGCCTTGCGCCGCCTTTTCCGGTTGTCATGGAAATTCTCCTTTCAGAAATGATGTGTTTTTACCGCGCGGCGCTTTCCACTGCCGTGATTTCATGCTCCAGCAGCGGAAAGAGCCAGTCCTTCAGCGGGGAAAAGGAAAAGCCCAGGCGTTCCGCCCGCTCTGTATTGATGGTGTAATCCGTTTCCCCGTTGTAGGGGGCAGGGTCGCCGGTCTCCGAGAAAACAGGGCTCTTTCCCGTCCTTTTCTCCACATAGGAAAGGATTTCCCGCAGAGAGCATGTACCGCCGCTTGCGCCGTTGATTCCGCCCTGCGGGGGCTGTCCCGCCAGAAACGCCAGGAATTCTCCCGCCTCCCCGGAACGGACAAACGCCATCTGCGCGTCCGGATTGTCAATGTGCATAGGCGTTCCCGTCAGGATATGCTCCACATAAAAGCGCAGCCGACAGGTGTAATCGTCCTCTCCCAGCACGAAGGGAAACCGCGCTGCGGTAAAGGGCTGTCCGGGATAGTGCTGCACAAGCGCCCGCTCCGCCTGCCGTTTGCCCTCGTCATAGGGAAACGCCGGCCGGTCCCCCCAGACAACCGGCTCCGCCAGCGGGTCGAAATCCTCCTCCCGGGTGTCCCGGTGCTTATGGTATACCGCAGTGCTGGAAATCGTCAGATAAAGGCCGCAGGAAAGGTGCGGAAGCAGCCTGCGGACGTCGTTGGAGCAATAGGCGAGGCTGTCGCAGGCCACATCGAAGCGCTGGCCGGAAAGGGCGGATTTCAAATCCGCTTCCGACGTTCTGTCCAGCAGAATCCGGCGGACCGCCGTACCAAAGGGGTCGGCGTTTCTGCCCCGGTTCGCCAGCGTAACCTCATGTCCCCGGGCGAGCAGCGCCGCAGTCAGATGCCTGCCCATCATGCGCGTACCGCCAAGTACCAGAACCTTCATAAATTTCCCTCCTGTCGCGGCCCGGCCCAGTTCAGGCTTTCCGGCCCGGGCCGGGCAAATGAAAAGCCGTCACTTCTTATATTCCTGCTCACAGTATTTACAGCGGTAGCGGTGGGCGGCCTCGTCGCAGAGATAAAAGACCTGATCCACGTTTTCCACGCTGGTGATGCACCGGGGATTTTTGCAGGCGATAACGTTCACAAGCTTTTCCGGCAGAGGCGGCTTTTTCTTTTCCACAAGCTTGCCGCCGCGAATGACGCAGACCGTGGCGTTGTCATCGATAAAGCCCAGAACGTCCAGATTGATATCCATCACACCCTCGATCTTGATGATGTCCTTCCTGCCAAATTTTTCACTTCTGGCGTTTTTGATGATGGCCACGCAGGTATCCAGCCGGTCCAGCTCTAAAAGCTCGTAGATGCGCATACTGCGCCCTGCAGTGATATGGTCGATCACAACGCCGTTTTCGATACTGTCTATATTCAGCATTCTGCACGCCCTCCCTTTCTCTCTCCCTTTTCCAGCACGTCCGGTTCTATTCCCAAAAGCGCCAGAATCAGCGCCATGCGTACAAACACGCCGTTGCGCGCCTGCTGAAAATACATGGCGCGGGGATCCTCGTCTACCTGGGGAGAAATTTCATTCACTCTCGGCAGGGGATGCAGCACTGCCAGGCTCCTTTTGCCCAGCGCCAGCTTTTCCGGGGTGAGAATGTAGGAATCCTTCAGGCGGACGTAATCCTCTTCATTGAAAAAGCGTTCCCGCTGTACCCGTGTCATATACAGGATATCCAGACCGCCCATGACCTCCTCCATGTTCCGCACCTCCCGGTAGGGGCAGCCGGAGGGCTCTATCACTTCCTTGAGAATGTAGCCGGGCATTTTCAGTTCCTCCGGGGAGATCAGCACGAAACGGACGTTTTCGTACCGCACCAGGGATTTCACAAGGGAATGGACCGTGCGCCCGAATTTCAAATCACCGCACAGGCCGATGGTCACGCCGCTGATCTCTCCCCTGCTCCGGCGAATGGTGAGCATGTCCGTCAGAGTCTGAGTGGGGTGCTGGTGTCCTCCGTCCCCGGCGTTGATTACGGGGATCCCCGAATACCGGGAAGCTACCAGCGGCGCGCCCTCTTTAAAATGACGCATGGCGGCGATGTCCGCGTAACCGGAGATCATGCGAATGGTGTCGGCAACGCTCTCCCCTTTTGCAGCGGAGCTGTTTTCTGCCGATGCGAAGCCGAGGACCTTGCCCCCCAGCCGCATCATGGCGGATTCAAAGCTCAATCTTGTACGAGTGCTGGGCTCGTAAAACAGCGTTGCCAGTATCCTGCCATCGCATTTGTGAGCGTAGTCCCCCGGGGCGGAGATGATCCGCTCCGCCAGCGAAAGCAGGCGGTCAGTTTCCTCCCGGGTAAAGTCTAGTGGATCGATCAAATGGCGCATGGTTTTCCTTCCTTTCCCTGGCATAGAGAAGCCCCTCCGGACACGCCGGAGAGGCTGTTTCCTTATTCTTCTTCCTCGTCCTCAGGAGCGTCCCAGTTGTGCCAGACGTTCTGCACATCGTCGCTGTCCTCCAAAAGGTCCAGCAGCTTCTGCATTTTTTCCACAACTTCCGGATTGTCAATAGCGGTGTAGGTATCGGGCACCATTTCCACCTCGGCGGAAACGAACTCGTAACCCTTCTTTTCCAAATCTTCCCGAACGCCGCTGAAATCCGAGGGCTCGGTGGAAATTTCAAACACGTCCTCGTCGGCGGCAAAATCGGACGCGCCGGCCTCCAGAGCGTCAGTCATAACGGTATCCTCGTCTAAGCCTTCCCGCTCGATGACGATAACGCCCTTCTTGTTGAACATGAAAGAAACACAGCCGGTGGTGCCAAGATTTCCGCCGAATTTGTCAAAGGCGTGGCGCACGTCGGCCGCCGTCCTGTTCCGGTTATCGGTGAGCGCCTCCACGATCACCGCCACACCGCTGGGGCCGTAGCCCTCGTAAGTGACGTCCTCGTAATTGTCGGAATTGCCGTCACCCGCAGCCTTTTTGATGATGCGCTCGATGTTGTCGTTGGGAACATTGGCAGCCTTTGCCTTGGCGATACAGTCCTTCAGGCGGGAATTGGACGCCGGGTCGGCGCTGCCGCCCTCTTTGACCGCCACAGTAAGCTCACGGCCGATTTTTGTAAATATCTTTGCTTTCGCGCCGTCCGCCTTTTCCTTTTTTCGTTTGATGTTGTTCCATTTTGAATGTCCTGACATACTTAAAACCGCCTTACCTGGTAGATTCTGAAAATTTCTCCCAAAAATAATAGCACATCTCCGGCAGGATTTCAAGTACCGGCAGACCGGCTTTTTGCGCCGGAGCCGTTTCAACCCAGGATCCCCAAATGCTCCAGCAGGATCTTCACGCCCAGCAGAATGAGGATAATGCCGCCCGCCAGCTCCGCCCGCCGCTTGTATTTTGCGCCGAACAGGCTGCCCACCTTCACCCCCGCCGCGGAAAGCAGGAAAGTGACCACGCCGATGAAGGAAGCTGCCAGACCGATCTGCACGTCCAGAAACGCAAAGCTGACCCCCACGGCCAGGGCATCGATGCTGGTGGCCACCGCCAGGGGCAGCATCTTCCGGAGCGCCAGAGAAGCGTCTGCCGCTTCCTCCTCTTTGGAAAGCGCCTCCCGGATCATATTGCCGCCGATGGCGGCCAGGAGCGCAAAGGCGATCCAGTGATCCACGGCGGTGATGGCGTCCTTGAACTGGACGCCCACGAAATAGCCGGCCACGGGCATCAGCGCCTGGAATCCGCCGAACCACAGCCCCACCAGGGCCATTTGCGGGACATTTGCCTTTTTCAGCGCCAGCCCCTTGCACACCGCCACGGCAAAGGCGTCCATGGAAAGCCCCACCGCCAGAATGAATAACTCTGCAATTCCCATGTTCTTCCCTGCTTTCTGTGTTTTTCCACTCCGTGTCGGGACGAAAAAGAGACTCGCGGAAAACACGCCCGGATACCGGACGGCTTTCCATGAGTCTCGTCTTTTCAGGCAACACCAGATTCAAAATCATTGTGTTGATATTGCCACAGACTGCTGTCTGCTTCCTACTCCCCCACGGAGATACTTAGATGATTACAGGCAATTATTATAGTCCACCTGTCAAAAAAAGTCAAGCCTGACATCTAAATATCCGGCGTCTAATATCTAACATCTAGCGTCTAACAACCAATATGCCAGATGTCCCGATCGTATTCGGCGACCGACCGGTCGGAGGAGAAGAACCCGGCCTTGGCAATGTTCACCAGCATCTTTTCGGCCCAAGCCTCCCTGTCCTCATATTCGTCTAAAAGCCTTTCCTTGACAGCGATATAATCCTTCAGATCCAGCAGGGCCATAAACCAGTCCTTCCGGGTCATGTCTCTGTAAAGCCTGCCCAGGTTTTCCGGATCTCCCAGCCGCATGACTTCCGGACTGATAATGAAATCCAAAAGCTCCGTGATCTCCGGGTCTGCGGGATAATAGGCCTTCGGCGTGTAACGGTCGGGGCCGTCCTCGTACAGGTGGATCACCTCATCGCTGGATCTGCCGAAAATATAGATGTTATCCTCGCCTACCAGGTCGTGTATCTCCACATTGGCGCCGTCCATGGTGCCAAGGGTCACGGCGCCGTTGAGCATGAATTTCATGTTGCTGGTGCCGCTGGCTTCCTTGGAAGCCAGGGAGATCTGCTCAGAGACGTCGCAGGCCGGGATCAGCTTTTCCGCCCAGGTCACATTATAATTCTCCACCATGACCACCTTGAGCCAGGGGCTGACCTCCGGGTCCTTCGCGATGATATCCTGTAAGCACAGGATCAGGTGGATAATGTCTTTCGCGATGATATAGGCCGGAGCCGCTTTTGCTCCAAAGAGCATGGTAACAGGGCGCTTGGGCCTGTGCCCGGCTTTGATCTGCTTATACTTCCAGATGATATACAGGGCGTTCATCTGCTGGCGCTTGAACTCGTGCACGCGCTTGACCTGAATGTCGTAAACGGAGTTTTCATCGATCTCCACGCCGTTTTTTTCCAGCAGACAGGCTTTCAGCGCATTCTTGTTGTTCTGCTTGATCTCCAGCAGCCGGGCGAGGACCTTCCCGTCCTTCCGGTGGTCCAGCAGCTTTTCCAGCTGCCCGGCGTCTTTTTTCCAGCCGTTTCCGATAAGCTCCGTGATAAAGCCCGCAAGCTCCGGATCGCAGTGCATCAGCCAGCGGCGGAAAGTGACGCCATTCGTCTTGTTGTTGAATTTCTGAGGATAAACGGCGGCAAATTTTTTCAGCTCGGACTCCCGCAGAATTTCCGTGTGCAGCGCCGCCACCCCGTTGACGGAAAGGCCGTAATGGATATCCATATGCGCCATATGGACCAGGTTATGCTCGTCGATAATGGCCAGGGCCGGATCGCTGTACTGCTCCTTCACCCGGCGGTCCAGCTCCCGGATAATGGGCGTAAGCTGCGGGACAGCCTCTTCCAGGTAATCCATGGGCCACTTTTCCAGGGCCTCCGCCAAAATCGTATGGTTGGTGTAGGCGCAGGTCTGCCGCACGATGGAAATGGCCTCGTCCATGGAAATGCCGTCCTTCTGCATCAGCCGGATCAGCTCCGGGATCACCATGGAGGGGTGAGTGTCGTTGATCTGGATCACGGCGTGCTTATGCAGGTCCCGAAGAGCATATCCCTTTCCCGCAAGTTCTTTGATGATCAGCTGGGCCGCGCTGCTCACCATGAAATACTGCTGGTATACCCGAAGGAGCCGCCCGTCCCTGTCGCTGTCGTCCGGATAGAGGAACAGCGTCAGGTTCCGAGAAATATCCTTTTTGTCGAAATCAATGCCGCTGCGGACCATGCTTTCGTCGACGGATCCCAGGTCGAACAGGTGCAGGCGGTTCACGCCGTTCTCATAGCCGGAAACGTCCAGGTCATACATTACAGAGCGCAAATTGCCGCCCGGAAATGGCACCTCAAAACTCACGTCCGTTTTGCGCAGCCAGCTCTGCTCCGTCAGCCATCGGTCCGGCTGTTCTCCCTGCTTGTGCGCTTCAAACACCTGGTGAAACAAACCAAAATGGTACAAAAGCCCCACGCCGTCGGCGCACAGACCCAGGGTAGCAGCGGAATCCAGATAGCAGGCCGCAAGCCGTCCCAGACCGCCGTTTCCCAAAGATGGTTCCGGCTCGATCTCCTCGATCTCCGCAAGGGACTTCCCTGCCTCTGCCAAAACCGTCTTTACTTCCTCATACAGTCCCAGGTTGATCAGGTTATTGGAAAGCAGCTTTCCAACCAGAAATTCAGCGGAAATATAGTAGAGCTTCCTGTCTCCGTTCAGCCGGGGAGACTGTTCCAGCCTTTCCCGGGTAAGCTCCAAAAGAGCCCCGTAAATATCCCGGTCCTCCGCACCGGCCAGCTTTCCCGTACTCAGCCGCCGTTCCAGTTCCTCTTTAATTGTCATCGCGCATCACTTTCCTTTCTCAGCGCGGCCGCGGTATGACAGCCGCCGTTGTTTACTGCTGGCGGGGAACACCTTCAGCTTCTCGCTCTGCCGTAAAGCTCCGCCAGCCGGGCCATTTTCTTCGCAAGCTCTTCCGTGGCCTGGCCCTTTTTCATGCGCCAGCGCCAGTTGTTCCCACCCAAGGTTGAGGGCGTGTTGATTCTCGCCTCGCTCCCAAGGTCCAGATAATCCTGCATGGGGACCACCGCCAGGTCCGCCACGCTGCTCAAGGCAGCGCGGATAAAGCCCCAGTTTCCGTCCCTGTCGTCTTTCAGGCCCATGTATTCCAAAGCCAGTGCTACGTCCTCCGGATTGGCGGTCGAGAACCAGCCCCGCACCGTGTCGTTGTCATGGGTTCCGGTATAGACTACACAGTTGTTCTGATAATTGTGGGGCATATAATCGCTTTCCTCCCGGGAATCGAAGGCAAATTCCAGCACCTTCA
>CAZXLM010000045.1:0-19951 GCA_964642055.1 uncultured Acutalibacter sp.
CCTTTGAGATCGAAAGCGTCATCATGGAGCTGCCCTATGTGCTGGAATGCGCCGTTACTGCGGCGCCTGACCCAATCCGCGGCCAGGTGGTCAAGGCCTTCGTGGTGCTGACGAAAGGCACAGAGGGTACGGAAGCGCTGAAAAAGGAAATTCAGACCTATGTGAAAAAGCACACGGCTCCCTACAAATATCCCCGCATCGTGGAGTTCCGGGAGGACCTGCCGAAGACTATCAGCGGGAAGATCAGGAGGACGGAACTGAGGGGCTGAAATTCTTGAGAGATCGGTAAGAGAGTTGTAAGGAAAAACGCTTGAAAACAGGGAAGAAGCCGACTATACTGTATCTTATAGCGCTTCCCGCGTTTTCCCGCCGGATCAGAAAGGAAGGATCGTATGCTGGTAGAAGAAAAAGCCTTCACATTGAAGGACGGGCGGCAGGCGCTGCTGCGCTGCCCAAGAAACGAAGATATTCCGGGGCTGCTGGACTACCTGGTGGTCTCTGCCGGCGAAACGGACTTTATCATGCGATGTCCGGAGGAGTGTAAAAAATATACCCCGGAGGGAGAGGCCCAGTGGATCGAACAGAACAACGCTTCGGAAAATTCTGTTGCGCTGGTCTGCGAGGTGGACGGCAGGATTGCAGGAAACTGTGAGATCCGCCGGAGCCCTTTGCTCAAAATACGCCACCGGGCCACCATCGGCATCGCCCTTTTGAGCGAGTTCTGGGGGCAGGGGATCGGCACGAAGATGTTTGAGGAAATGATCCGCATCGCTGAGGGCTGGGAAGGCGTCACTCAGATGGAACTGGAATTTGTGGAGGGCAACGCCCGTGCCCGGGGCCTGTATGAAAAAATGGGCTTCCGTATTGCCGGGGTCCATCCCAACGCCATTCGCCTGAAGGACGGCACGCTGCTGAACGAGTACATGATGGTCAGAAAGATAGAATGTCAATAATCCAAAGGAAAGCTGGTATTTGTCATGTTAAAAAGCATTCGCAACAGCCTTGCTGTAACGTCCGTGCTGTATATCATTCTGGGCGTGGTGCTGATGATTTTCCCCTCTACGGCCCTGGAACTGGCCTGCACCTTCATCGGCGTCGTCACCCTGGTTTACGGCGCTGTGCGCATTGTCTCTTATTTCCGGGATGGCAGCTCCTATGCGGACCGGTTCGACCTGTTCTTTGGGGTGCTGCTGGCAGCAGCGGGAGTCTTCCTCCTGGTGTGCCCAAGGTTTATTGTGTCTCTGGTGCCCATTGCGCTGGGCATTTATATTCTGGTGGACAGCTTTACCGCCATGAAAAAGGCCCTGGATATGAAGGCTCTGGGTTTTGGCAAGTGGTGGGTGTCCTTTCTGGTTGCCGTGCTGCTGGCGGTGTTCGGCGTTGTGATGATCGTCGATCCCTTTGGCACCGCAGCTTCCCTTGTGGTCTTTATTGGCTGGGGCTTTGTCTTTGACGGCGTGTATACGCTTGTAAACACGCTGGTGGCGGACAGAGTGTTCAGGGGATAAACGGAAAACTGCAAAAACCGTAAAACGCCCTCCGGCGCAGCTTTCGTCTGCGTCAGGGGGCGTTTATATTGGGAAAACAGCTTTACTCTGTTGTCAGGTGCAGGATATGGCACACGCCGGGGATCGCCTCTCCCTGCTGCTGAGAGGTGGGGGACATGAGCGCACCGGTGGCGCAGAACAGGATATTTTTCAAATTGCCCCGTTCCATTCGGCGGAGCAGATGGCCGCACAGCACGGAAGCGGAGCAGCCGCACCCGGAAGCCCCGGCGTGGACGTCCTGCTTTTCCCGGTCGTAAAGCATCAGGCCGCAGTCGTTGTGGACCTTTTTGATATCAACGTTATTGTCCTCCAGAGATTGGTACAGCAGATCGGAGCCCACCGCACCAAGGTCCCCGGTGAAAATGCCGTCGTAGTTTTCAGGTGACGTGCCCGTATCCAGCAGATACCGGTAAATGCTGTCGGCTGCAGCCGGGGCCATAGCCGCGCCCATATTGGCGGGATCCTTTACGCCCAGGTCAACGGTCCGCCCGGCCAGGCCGTGGCGTATCTTCACTTTTCCGCTTTTTCCCACTACGACGCAGCCGGAAGCGGTGGCGGTCCACTGGGCGGTAGGCGTTCGCTGGGCGCCATATTCCAGCGGCGTGCGAAACTGCCGCTCCGCCGAGCAGAAATGGGAACTCGTCACGGCCACAGCGTGTTCCGCCGCGCCGCTTTCCACCATGATAGACGCCATCAGCAGGGTCTGGGCCATAGTTGAGCAGGCCCCGTACTGTCCCAGAAAGGGGATCTGAAAATCCAGAAGCCCAAAGGTAGAGGAAATGCACTGGTTCAAAAGGTCTCCTGCGAAGATAAAGTCCATCTCCTTGGCGGTCAGGCCGGACTTGTCAACGGCCAGCGCCACCGCCTCCTTTTGCAGCTGGGCTTCTGCCTTTTCCCAGCTTTCCATGTTCAGGCTGGTATCCTGAAAAGTCTGGTCGAAATCTTGGCCCAAAGGCCCTTCCGCCTCCTTTTTCCCGCCAATGGCGGCATGGCTCAGAATGGTGGGCGGCATGTTAAATTCCAGCGTGCTTTCTCCGATTCGCTTCATGCGGCTTCCTCCTTACAGTCCGAAAATGAAGACAATGAAGCCGTAAACGATGGAAGCCGTGATGCCGAAGACCAGCACCGGTCCGGAGACCACAAACATCTTGGCGCCCAGCCCTGTGATGAAGCCCTCGCTTTTAAATTCCATGGCCGGGGAAACCATGGAATTGGCAAAGCCCGTGATGGGTACCAGGGTGCCCGCCCCGGCATGCTTGGCGATATTGTCATACCAGCCCAGAGCGGTGAGGGCGGCGGAAAGGAAGATGAGGCTGATGGAAACGGCTGTGCGGGCGTCTTTCAGATCCAGGCCCCAGTTCTGGTAAAGCTCGCACAGGATCTGGCCCATCGTGCAGATCAGGCCGCCGAACAAAAAGGCCAAAACGCAGTCTTTCAGTACGGGAGAGTGGGGCGAGGCCTCTTTTACCCGCTGGTCGTATTGTTGTTTGGAAATGGTTTTCAAAATGAGCGCTCCTTTCAAGGCGGAATTTTCCGTAGCGTTTTCCTTTAGTTTCCGCAGAGAAAGAGGTTTTATGCGAAAAACGCACGCCCCGCTGGAAGCGGAACGCGCGGTCATCTCTGCCTTTTTACCTTTCTGCTTCGGACGAAACAGCCGCTTTTCTCATTTCTTTCACATACCAGTCCGGCGGGAGCATGGCGGCATAGTGAGCGGTTTGATTTCGAAACTATAGTTGCTATAATATTTCTATTCAAAAAGATTCGCGCAGAATGTTTGTTTCTTTAAATAATTAATTCCTCGTGCATTCTTTGGTGTGGAAGCCTTTCAGCCGTTTTTACCGAAGGCTCTCCCGCCAAGAACCACATAAAAAAACCCCGCTGCCGGGAGCTTTGGCAGCGGGGAACGCTCTTAGATTTTTACAGGCGCTGGTTAAATTCGATCCGTTCGCCGTTTGGCCCTTCGATGATGAAGAACTTTACGCCTCTTTCCCAGAAGGGAAGGGCTTCCACGCCATTGCTGACGATGGAATACCCCTGGGCCTCTGCCAGGGAAAAGGCGGCTTGAGCGTCTGTCACATCAATGGCAATATGGTCGATGGCGCCGGAACGCATGGCGGCCTTCCCGTTTTCGTAGGCTTCAATGGTCAGATTTTTCAGCCGCAGGAAAACCACTTTTTCCCCGGCCGCTTCATTGACGGTTTCATATGCGTTTTCAAAGCCCAGACTTTCATAAAAAGCCACAGTCTTTTCCATGTCGTTTGTGGGCAGGCCGATGTGCTGCAGGCCCGTTGCGTAATCGCTGAGTTTCACGAAAAAGCCTCCTTTAAATATGCCACGATTTTTTCCATCTCCATGCCCCGAGAGCCCTTTACCAGCACCGCGTCTCCGGGAACAAGGTATTCCCTCAGAAACGCACAGGCTTCCTCCCGGGAGGAAGAGCAGTGCGCTCCATCGCCATAGCCTGCGGCGATGTCCTTCGCAAGCTCTCCCACGGCTAACAGATCCACACCCTTTTCTTTTGCATACCGGCCGGTTTCAAAGTGCCCCTGTTTGGAGAAATCCCCCAGTTCCAGCATGTCGGCCAGAACGGCCACGCGCTTTCCGGAGGTCTGGCGGGAGGCCAAAATCTCAAGGGCGCTCCGGGCGGAATCAGGACTGGCGTTGTAGGTGTCGTCCACCACTGTCAGCCCGCCGATCTGAATGATCTGCTGGCGCATGGCAGGCGGCTTGTAAGCGCCCAGCGCCCGGACTGCGTCTTCGGCAGGCACCCCCAGATACCGGGCCACCGCCATAGAAGCCAGGGCGTTGCGCACATTGTGCTGTCCGGCGGTGGGCACGAACATCTCCTGCCGCTGGCCGCCGGGGCCATCGCAGGTGAAGAAGGTGCCTTTGTCCGCTTCCCGCAAGAAAGATGCCCGCCAGTCGCACAGAGGACCCAGGCCAAAGGTGACGACTTTATGCCCGCAGGTATCCCGAAGGCTGGGAAGCAAATCGTCATCCCCGTTGACGAAAAGGGCGCCGTCCGGAGGAAGATAGTCGGCAATATGGGATTTTTCCGCCAAAATATTTTCCCGGGTCTTCATAAACTCAATATGGGAAACGCCGATGTTCGTGATGATTGCGCAGGTGGGCTTTGCCACTGCGGCGATCCGAGCCATTTCTCCCGGCATGCTTACGCCCATTTCCACCACAGCGGCGGTGTGCTCCTTCCGCAGGCCGCACACTGTAATGGGTACGCCGATCTGGCTGTTCCTGTTTTTCGGGGTCTTGTACACGTTGAATTTTGCGGTCAGGACCTGGGCTGCCATTTCTTTTGCCGTGGTTTTTCCCACACTGCCGGTGATCCCTACGATGGGAAGCTGAAATTGGTCCCTGTACCACGCGCCCACCTTCTGCAGCGCGGCGCGGCAGTCGTTTACCAACACCAGCGGTCTTTCCCCGGCGGGCAGCTCCCGGTCGGTAAAAGAAGCGCAGGCGCCGTTTTCAAAGGCCTTTTGAATAAAGCTGTGGCCGTCTGTTTTCTCCCCCCGAATAGGGACGAACATGACGCCGGGTTTTACCTCCCGGCTGTCCGTCTCAAAGGTGGTGACAACGGTATCCCCGGCGGTCGCGCCGCCGCACAGCAGCTTTCCGCCGGACGCTTTGACAATGTCAGAAAGTTTCACTCGCATTCTGAACGCCTCCGCTCTTTCTCTACAACTGACAACTCATGACCGCTAACTGTTAAGCCAGAGAACCCATGGGGTCCCAGGGCTCCAGCTCGATGGGAGCCTGTTCCAGCTCCTTCTGCTGCTGGGGTGTGAGATACTTTTTGTTTACGACCACCTGATAGGTGTACTCAGTGAACCACTGGTCGCTCATTACATAGTAGCCGTCCTCACCGGCGTCCTTTCCCCAGCTGTTTTCCACTCTCCAGCGGGTGGGTTTTCCGGCTGCGTCCAGATTCACGCCCTGGAACACCATGGCGTGGGTCATCAGGCTCTCGCCGTAATCCAGACGCTGCGCCTTGTTCATGCCAAAAGTGGTCCCGAACAGCTCGTCGGCTCGAATGACATTCAGATCCATGATGCCGCCGTCCCGGCTGGATTCCTGGCCTACGTCGCAGCCAAACCAAACGGGCTGGCCATCCTTGAGCTGCGCGATGGCAGCAGCTTTCAAGTCTTCAGCAGGCAAGTTCAAGTACTTTACAGGACGGCCCTCTTTCACATTGCCTAACATTTTGACGGTGTAGGTCCTGTGATAGGGTTTGTCGGCGGTGGGGGCGTTGATAAGGCTGACATATTCGTTCATGTCCCAGCCTATGTATTTTTTGAAAAATTCCCGGCCCGTGATATCCTCGTCTCGGATAAACTTTTTGTCCTTGTCCCGGGCTTCAAAGGTAAAGGTCTTGGGGGGCTTGCCGAGAGAAATGCAGAGCATATCGTAAATGGTAGCCATCATGGCTTCCTTTTCGTTTCGCAGCTCTTCGGCAGATTTTCCCGCCTGATGGGCTTCCCGCAGCCGGCAGGCAAATTCCCGGAGCTTCTTTGTCATGTAGGAGGTCATGGGGTAGGTGGCGGAGGAGGAAACGGTCTCCGGCATGGCTTCCTTGGGGACCACGCCGTATTTTTCTACCAGATTGCACAGCATATCCCACTGTCCGCCGTCACCCAGCGGGGCCTGCAGCAGATGGGCGATCAGCCTGCCGCTGGTGGGTTCTTCCAGGGTATCCAGAATGTTTTCCAGAAAGTAATTGGCTTTTTCCAGCTTGTCGTAGAACAGGGTGTAGTTCTGGGAAAGCTCCATCGTTTCCAGATTCAGCTTTTTCATGATCGCAAAGCGCATGGTGTTCAAAGCGGCGAACATCCAGCATCGACCGGACTGCTTCTGGTTCGTGATCTTTCCCTGTTCCAGGGAAATGGAAAACTGGTGGCGGTCCACCCGCTGTATTTCTGGGTCGGTGGCGGACTTCTGTACGCCGTTGGCGGTGGCGGCCCGCATGGCGATGTTTTTCGCCGGGTTGGCCGCAAAAGCCTTCTCATAGCGTTCCAGCTGTTCGGTAGTGATTTGTTTTTCCATTCTATATCTTCATTTCCTTTCAAAAAAATTTTCCTTTTAAACGGTCGAAGCGGGGAGAAATCGCTCTGTTTTTACTGCTTTTGCCCCAGTTCTGCCAGCAGCTCCCGAATGACGACACGTTCGTCAAAAGGATGCTTTTTTCCTTCGATTTCCTGATAATCCTCGTGTCCTTTTCCCGCTAGGACAACGATATCCCCGTCCTGGGCGTTCTCCAGGCACCAGCGGATGGCTTCCCGGCGGTCCGGTATGACTATATATTTTCCATCGGTTTTCTGCATGCCGACCTTGATGTCCTCGATGATATCCAGCACGTTTTCAAACCGGGAATTGTCTGCGGTAATGACAGATAAATCCGCCAGCCTGCCGCTGGCCTCTCCCAGCTCGTACCGGCGCACTTTGGGACGGTTGCCCCCTGCGCCGAACATGCAGATAAGCCTGTGCGGGCGATATTCCCGCAGGGTGGAAAGGATATTTTCCATCCCTATGCCGTTATGGGCGTAATCCAGCAGCAGCGTATAATTTCCGGGTACGGGGACGGGTTCTACCCGCCCTTTGACCTTCACGGTGGAAAGCCCCTGCTTTATGGCCTCTTCTGGAATGCCCAGCACCTTTGCGCAGCCCATGGCGGCCAAAGAGTTGTAAGCATTGAATTTGCCGGGAATATCCACCTCGGCAGTAAAGTTCATGGCGCCCGAAACCTCAAAGGCAATTCCCAGAAATCCGGGGCGGTTCAAATGGCGGCAGTTCTGCCCGCGCAGCCAAGCACCATCTGTAAAGCCAAAAGACTTTACAGAACAGGAGGCCCCTTTGAGCATACCCTTCATATTTGGGTCGTCGCAGTTCATCACGCCGGTTTTACACATGGAAAAGAGCAAGGCTTTGCTTTCCAGATATTCCTGCATATCCTTGTGCTCTACGCCGCCGATGTGATCCTCGGAGAAATTGGTGAACACGCCGATTTCAAAGGGAAAGCCGTACACCCGCTTGTCTTTCAGGCCGATGGAAGAAGCCTCCATAACGCAGTATTCGCAGCCTGCATCGGCCATCTGGCGCAGAAACTTCTGGACCTCGTAACTTTGGGGCGTGGTGTTGTCCGTTTTGGTGAGCTGGTCCCCGATCAGCACACCGATGGTGCCGATGATCCCGGTCTTGTGTCCGGCGGTTTCCAAAATGGCGTGTATCATATAGGCGGTGGTGGTTTTTCCTTTCGTTCCGGTAATGCCGATGACCTTGATGTCACGCTCTGCCGGGTCTCCAAAAAAGGCGGCGCTCATGACAGCCAAAGCGGCCTTGGTATCACTTGTCAAAATCACCGGGACGGAGACCGCCACGGGTTCCTCCGCCACAACGGCAACGGCGCCGTTTTCGACAGCCTGAGCTGCGTAACGGTGTCCGTCTGAGGAAGCGCCTCGCAGGCACACGAACACGCAGCCTGGCGTTACCCTTCGGGAATCGTACACAACGTCCGTTACTTCCACGTCCTGGAAGCCGACCCTGACACGCAGGGGGGCCAAAAGCTTTGACAACAGCATGATGATACTCCTCTCCCGTCTGAACACAAAATGTATGATACTCTTTTCCGGCGGCGTTGTCAAATAGCAACAGTAAACTGTTGTCCGGTCGATCTTCTCCAAAAGCTGGAGAAGCCCGGTACTTTTGCGAAGCAAAAGGAAACTGCTTCGCAGTTTAGGGCTTCTCTATGATGGCAACGGTTTACCGTTGTCATTTGGTCATTCCCCAAAGCATTGCTGAAAGCAGATAAAGCGCCGCCCAGTAAAGGAGCATAACAGGTTTTTGCAGCCTTTCGCTCCGCCTGGAAAATTCCGATTTTGCCACCATCATATCGGAGACGAAAAAGCAGAGCATGCCCAGAGCGAACGGCAGGCTTTTCGCGGTTCTATACAGCAGGGGAAGGGGGAGCATCAGCGCTAAAGACGCTGCAAGGACTCCCACATACAGGGTGCAGAATACTGCCAATATTCCCATTTTCGGCAGCTCTCTTCGGAACAGGATCAGCGCGGCCAGCATGGCGGTAAGCCAGACCGGCAGGCTCCACCGCCAGTCTATCTGGAAGCCGCTGCCCGCAAGCCCCGCGATCCAGCAGACGTGAGCCGCGCCGAACGCCAGCATGCCCACTTCAAAGCGGATCTCCAGCAGGGCGTCCGCGATCGTACACAGCACAAAGAACCAGAACATAGGCTGCAAAAGGGGACGTTCCCCGGCCAGATACAGCGCAAGTCCGGCAGAGCCCACGGACAAAAAGCTGCCCGCGCATTTTGCGATCAGGCTTTGACGCAGGAGCTTTTCCCGGCGGAGAATGAAATAAAGAGCGAAAAAGGCGCACCATAACGGCAGGGCCAGACAGGAATATAAAATCAAATTCATAAGTTTTCTCCTTTGCCAAAAAGCGGGGAATGGGACGGGATCGGGATAAGGACCCCGTTCCCAATGTTTACGCGCCGAAAGGAACATTATGTGCCAAAGAAGCTGAGCCCTAAAAGGAGCTACGCTCCGGAAGGGGTTACGCCCCTTTCTCCAGCGCTACCACGCCGGTGCGGATAACCTCCTTTACGCCGAAGGGCCGCACCAGATCAAACAGCGTGTCGCATTTTTCCGGAGCACCTGCGAATTTCAGGGTAACGGAGGTTTTGCTCACGTCCACTACCTCGGCTTTCATCAAAGCCGCTATTTGGTTGATCTCCCCGAAATTCTGGGTGTCGCAGCCAATGCGCACCAGCATCAGCTCCGCCTGGACCGCGTCTGAGCCCAGAGAGCGCACCTTGATGACGGGAATGATCTTGTTGAGCTGCTTTTCCATCTGCTCTAAAATGTAGTTGTCGCCCTGTCCCACGATGGTCATGCGGGACACGCCGGGGTTTTCCGTAGCGCCTACCGCCAGGCTGTCGATGTTGTAACCCCGGCGGGAAAACAGGGAAACCACCCGGCTCAGAACGCCGGGCCGGTTTTCCACCAGCACGGAAAGGGTATATCTCATGTTCCATCACGCTCCTTTACCGAAAATAGCGGCCGCTTTCAGAGCGCCGGGTCAAACGCTGGGGGTTTCCGGGTCTACTCTGCACACCAGTACATAGGGCGTGGGACTTGCAAGCATTTCCCCTGCCAGCTTTTCCGCCTGAGCGTTGTTTTCCGCCAGGACGGCCGGAATGCCGTAGGCCCTGCACAGCGCCACAAAATCTGGATTGCCGTCCATGTGGGTGGCAATGTGCCGCCCACCGTACTGAAAGTTTTGAAACTCCCGGACCATGCCCAGCCTCCGGTTATCCATCACGATGATTTTCAGGGGCACGTGGCAGGCACAGACCGTGGCAAGCTCGCACAGGCTCATCTGGAAGGCCCCGTCGCCGCAGACCGCCACCACCTGCCGCCGGGGCTTTGCAAGCTTTGCTCCCAGCGCCGCAGGCAGGGCGTAGCCCATGGTGCCGAGACCGCCGCTGGTCAAAAACCGACCCTCGCGCTGGGTAAAATTGATGGCAGCCCAGATCTGGCATTGGCCGGGGTCCGCTGCCAGAATGGCGTCTGCGTCCATCAGGACGGACAGTGTCCGCAGAAAGGAGCGGGGTTCTACCGCGTCTTCCCGGTCTTCCCCCCGGGGGATAAATTTGTTTTTATATTCCAGCACCTGCCGCCGCCAGACCCGGCAGTCCGCCGGTTTTACCTGGGTGGTCAGGGCCGTGAGCACCTGCCTGATGTCCCCCACGATGGGAATATCCACCCGCATGTTTTTGCCGATCTCCGCCGGATCCACATCGATGTGGATCACCTGCGCCTGCTCCGCGATCTGGTTGGGCAGGGCGATGGCGCGGTCACCCACCCGAGCGCCGCAGAGAATGATAAGGTCTGCCTCCACCATGGCCCGGTTGGCATAGCTGCGCCCGAATTTTCCGATCATGCCAAGATAGGAGGGCCCCTCTTGGCCTGCGCCCAGCGCGTTTGACATGGCGCCGAGCCCCATCATTGTAGAGACTACCGGGATACCGCTTTTTTCAGCGAAGGCCTTCATTTCCTCCCTTGCGCCCGCCAGCACTACGCCGCCGCCGCAGCAGATAACGGGGCGCTTCGCTTTTCCAATGGCCTCGGCGGCCTTCTTGATCTGCATGGGGTGTCCGGAAAGATTGGGCCTGTAGCCCACGATATCCGCCTTTTCGGGGTAGGAAAATCCTTCTGCCAGCTGCTCCTGTACATCCTGAGGCACGTCGATCAGCACCGGGCCGGGCCGTCCTGTGGAGGCCACATGAAAAGCTTCCTTGAAAATGCGCGGCAGATCCTTTGGGCTGGCTGCCAGATAGCTGTGCTTGGTGAAAGATTCGCAGGCTCCGGTGATATCCGCCTCCTGAAACACGTCGCGGCCCAGCTGTTCCAGGTTCACCTGGCCGGTAATGGCCACGATGGGAATGGAATCCATATAGGCTGTGGCGATGCCGGTAATCAGATTGGTGGCGCCGGGACCAGAAGTGGCCACGCACACGCCGGGTTTCCCGGAAGCCCGGGCATAGCCCGAAGCCATATGAGCCGCGTTCTGCTCGGAACGCACCAGCACATGGCGGATAGAGGAATCGTACAGGGCATCATAAAAAGGGCAGATGGCTGCGCCGGGATAGCCAAAAACGATCTCTACGCCTTCGGCTTCCAAGCATTTTACCATTGTTTCCGCTCCGTTTATCAAATGAGATCCCCCCTGTTACAGTTCCAACAAGATTCAGGAACACTCTCCTGCCGTCATCACATAAAACTCGTTTTTGAAGTAAGAATTTGTGACCTTGCGCTCCACAGAAAAGCCGCAGCGCTCATAGACCTTAACGGCCCTTTCATTAAAACTGGCTACCGACAGTCGAAGCCGCTGTTTGGAAAAGGTCTGTCTGCCGAATTCCATTCCCAGCCTGACAAATTCCTCTCCCAGCCCCTTTCCGCAAAGCTCCGGGCGCAGACCCAGACCAATATCCAGGTATCCCTCTTGGTAGACATTTTCTTCCACCGTGGGAATTCGGGCGTCCTTCCCAAAATGGAAATGTCCGACCAGTTCTCCCGCTTCGTTCAGGCAGGCAAAGGCTTCCCCTTCCGGGTAATCTGTTTCTCCGTTTCGGTCATAAAAGGAATATTCGCCCCCATATTTCCAAGAGGCCATTTCTCCGGCATATGCCTCCGTCATCGGCACGATCTTCAGATGCATTACGCCTTCCTCCTCAATGGGAAGCGCCCCGCAATATCGCATTGGGCCGCAGCGTTCAGATCCATTCCGGCGGTATTGCCTGCCAGAAATTCGTAATACCCCTGGGAGGCGATCATAGCGGCGTTGTCCCCGCAGAGACTCAGCTCTGGCATGTAAAGCTGCCGTCCTGTTTTTTTGCAGAGCATAGAAAGCTCTCTGCGCAGCAATCGGTTGGCGGAGACGCCGCCAGCGATCACCAGCTTTTCAGCGCCGGTCTGCTCCACAGCCCGGTTGAAATTCTCCACCAGACACCCTACCACCGCTTTCCGGTAGGAAGCGCACAGGTCGGGGATATTGATCGTTTCGCCCTTTTGCTCCGCATTGTGCAGCAGATTGACGACTGCCGTTTTCAGCCCGGAGAAGCTGAAATCCAGCGGCGCGCCCTCCACCCTTGGGCGGGGCAGGGGATAGGCGGCGTCGTTTCCGTTTTCCGCGATCTTATCCAGCTCCACTCCGCCGGGATAGGGAATGCCCATGGCCCGGGCAGCCTTGTCGAAGGCCTCGCCCGCCGCGTCGTCCCTGGTGCGGCCCAGCACGGAAAGTCTTGTATAACCGTCCACCTGAATGATATGCGAATGGCCGCCCGATACGACCAAACAGAGGAAAGGAGGTTCCAGCTGGGGAGAAGTGAGATAATTGGCTGCAATATGTCCTCGCAGATGGTGAACGGGGATCAGCGGCAGTCCTGTGGAAAGGGAAAGTCCTTTGGCGAAATTCACCCCCACCAGCAGCGCTCCGATCAGTCCCGGAGCGTAGGTGACCGCGATGCCGTCCAGCTCCTTCAGAGATTTTCCGCTCTGTTCCAGCGCTTCCCGCACCACGCCTACAATGGCTTCGCTGTGGCGGCGGGAGGCGATCTCCGGTACCACGCCGCCGTAAATGCGGTGTTCCTCCACCTGGGACGCGATGACGGAGGACAGGATCCTTCTGCCGTCTTCCACCACAGAAGCCGCGGTTTCGTCACAGGAACTTTCGATTCCTAATATTAGCATAGTTTTATCTCCCAGTTGTGAATTTTTCAGTTCAGCGGCTTCTGTGCTTTAAATTGGGGAAATTCCCGCAGGGAATTTCGCGAGGGAAACGGAACGTTTCCCTTTGCACAGGAACTTTCGATTCCTAATATCAGCATAGTTTTATCTCCCAGTTGTGAATTTTTCAGCTCAGCGGCTTCTGTGCTTTAAATTGGGGAAATTCCCGCAGGGAATTTCGCGAGGGAAACGGAACGTTTCCCTTTGCACAGGAACTTTCGATTCCTAATATCAGCATAGTTTTATCTCCCAGTTGTGAATTTTTCAGCTCAGCGGTTTTCTGCGTTTTAAGGTTTGGAAACCGGAATGTTTTCCAAACCTAAACAAGCCGCTTCGTCAAGATCAGGCCGTCCTCCGGCGGAGCGGTGTAGAAATCCCTGCGCCGTCCCGCTTCCTCAAAGCCCAGGGCTTTATAGAGCCTGACGGCTTCCCGGTTGGAAGGCCGGACCTCCAGGGAAAGAAAGGCGCCGTCTCGGTTAAGGGCTTCTCCGGTCAGAGCGTTCAAAAGGGCGGTGGCGATCCCCCGCCTCCGGTATTCTGGAAATACGGCCAGGTTATCCATATAGCATTCACCCCCGGCGCAGTGCATGCCGACATAACCCAGCACAGTTTCTCCCTCTACGGCGGCGAGAAAGCAGGCGTTGGGGTTTTCCACTTCTTCCAGAAGGCTGTCTTCGCTCCAGGGCCTGGAAAAACAGAGAAGCTCCAGCCTGGCCAGAGCAGCCGTATGTTCCTTTTGCATGGGTATGATCTTCATAGGCGTTCAGCTGCTCAGCGTGTCAAAAGGTAAAAGCTTTGCCACGCACTCCTCATAAAAGGTCTGCAATTCTCTGCGCAGCTTGTCCCTGCACGAACGGTAAGCTTCCAGGTCCTGCCCGAAGGGGTCTTCGATATAGCCGGGAATATAGATTTTCTGGGATGGCGCGCCCGCCTGCTCCAAGATATAGCCGTGGGTTTTTGACATGACGAAAAACAGATCCCACACGGGGATCTCCTCTCCGGTGATCCGCCGGGCCTGGTGTTCTTCAATATCCACGCCGATCTCCCGGCAGGCCAGCACCGCGTTTTCAGAAACGGGGTCGCCGTCCACAGCGGAAAGCCCCGCGCTTTGGCACAGCACCCTGTCTTCCAGCAAAAGCCCTTTCATCATATTGCGGAAGATGCCCTCCGCCATGGGACTTCTGCATGTGTTGCCGGTACAAACAAACAGTATTTTCATAAAGTATAAACCATCCACACCTGCGGTGGGCGCACGAGAATCCGTTTCACTTATGCTCACGAGCGAACAGCCCGACCGCTGCTTTGTAACGATCGCTTCGCGATTATTGTACTACACCTGCGGTGGGCGCACGCGAAACCGTTTCACTTGTGCTCACGAGCGAACAGCCCGACCGCTGCTATAAGTAGTGACTGAACAAACCGGGACGTTTCGTGGTTCAGCGCCAGCTGAATGCCGGTCGTTGTTTGACCGGCAAACGAAACTCCCTGATAATCGCTTCGCGATTATTATACCACACTGCTCCCGGCATGTCTAGATTTCCGCGGCGCGCCTGGACTGCCCGGAAAAGTCCGGGAGGGTCTGCTCAGCGTTTCGGCGGTAGATCAGAAAATCAAAGGATATTTCCGTGACAAAGCCTTTTGTTTTTTGCAGCCGCTTTGCACCCTCCACGCCTGTTTTCCAAAAATAGGGCGTCATGGCGAACAGATCCAGCGCCGTTTCTGCGTCCGGGATCCGGATCTCCCGTTTTACTTCCTGCCGGGAGACGAAAGTAAAACCGGAATATTCTGTTTCCCGGTACTGGTTTTCATAGGGCTGCTCGTATAATATCTCCTTCAGGCCCATCAGGTGCCGCCGGCCTGGCACGGCATAAATAAAGATCCCACCGGGGCGCAGCACCCGGGCAAATTCCGCCTGGGCCAGGGGAGAGAAAACGTCGATGAGCAAATGACAGAAGTCGTCCGGTACGGGAATAGAAAAGCTGCTTGCCACCGCGAAGGAAATGCCCTTGTACTTTCCTGCCGCCGCTTTTACCGCCGCCCGGGAAATGTCATAGCCGCAGAGGACCGCCTGGGGGAAAGTCCTGTGCAGCGCTCCGGTGTAGTAGCCTTCGCCGCACCCCGCGTCCAGAATCACCGCCCTGCCCGGTGGGACATCTTGCAGAGCTTCCTCGGCAAGTTTACATAATTCATTTTGGAAAGGCCGATAATACCCCTGTTCCAGAAAACGCCGGCGGCTTTGTACCATTTCCGGAGTGTCTCCAGGAACCTTTGCGTGCATTTTATTGGGTGGCAGCAGGTGGAGATACCCCTGCCGCGCCATGTCGAAGCTGTGTCCTTTTGGGCATACCGCCCGCCGCTCCACGCGGGAGAGCGTCCCACCGCAGAGGGGACAGCAAAATCCGACTTCCTGTAAGTCCATAGCAGTCTTATCCCTTCGCGTCGTACCAGGTCTTTCCAGCGTGGGCGTCCGCCACCATGGGGACGGAAAGCTCCACTGCTTTTTCCATTTCTTCCGTCAGCAGGGCTTTCACCTGCTCCGCCTCCTCCTCAGGGCATTCCACGATGAGCTCGTCGTGAACCTGCAAGATCAATTTCGCCCGGAGCTTTTCTTTTTCCAGCCGACTGCTTACCCGGATCATGGCGATCTTGATGATGTCTGCCGCCGCGCCCTGAATGGGCATGTTCCTGGCCACCCGCTCCCCAAAGGAGCGCATGTTGAAATTGGTGCTTTTCAGCTCCGGCAGATACCGGCGGCGGCCGAAGATAGTTTCCACAAAGCCGTTTTCCCGGGCCTCCTCCGTCACCCGTTTCATATAGCTGTCTACCCCGGAATAATTCCGGAGATATTCCCTGATGTAATTTTCCGCTTCCTTTCGGGAAACGCCGATGTCCTTTGACAGGGAGAAGGCGCCGATGCCATAGACGATGCCGAAATTTACGGCCTTCGCCCGGCTGCGCATTTCACCCGTTACCATGTCCTGGGGCATGTTGAACACCCTGGCTGCGGTGGAGCGGTGAATGTCCCGGCCCTCCAGGAAATCCTCCCGCATGGCCGCGTCGTCGGCCACATGGGCCAGCACGCGCAGCTCGATCTGGGAATAGTCCGCGTCCACCAGCACGCCGTTTTCC
This sequence comes from uncultured Acutalibacter sp., assembly GCA_964642055.1. GTDB lineage: Bacteria > Bacillota > Clostridia > Oscillospirales > Acutalibacteraceae > Acutalibacter. Next base: position 15,990 of record CAZXLM010000045.1, read on the forward strand.
GCCGCGAAGAATTTCCGCAGCTCTCTTCCAATGGGCGTGCGCACGGGGATATTCTGTAAATTCGGCTCCGTGCTGGAAATGCGCCCGGTGCGGGTCTCGGTCTGGTTGAAGCTGGAATGAATGCGCCCGTCTTCACCGACGACCTTCAAAAGCCCGTCACAGTAGGTGGATTTCAGCTTTGCCACAGTGCGGTAGCGGAGCACCTGGTCCACCACAGGATGCAGATACCGCAGATCTTCCAGCACATCGGCGTTGGTGGACCAGCCGCTTTTCGTTTTCTTTCCGTGGGGCAGGCCCAGCTTGTCAAACAGGGCTTCTCCCAATTGTTTGGGAGAGTTGATGTTAAAGTCATAGCCCACCTGTTCGATGATGGAATCGTGGAGCTCCGTGACCTGGCGCTCCATTTCCTTTCCATAGGTCTCAATGCTTTCCCTATCCACATAAAAGCCCACATGCTCCATTTGCGCCAGCACATAGGCCAGCGGTATCTCGATGGTTTCCAGCAGCTCCCGCTGCCGGTTTTCGTCGATGGCTCGGGAAAGGGCTCGGGAAAGCTCCGGTAAAGCGGCGGCGATGGAGAGTTCCGGATCCTCGAAATCTCCCATGGCTACGCCGAACTCCGCGCACAGGCGGTCCACGGCGTAGCCGGGAGCGGAGGGATTCAGCAGATATCCCGCCAGGGCCGTATCCAGCTTAACGCCGGTCATTTTGCAGCCCAGCTCTAACGCCTTTTTGTGCAGCGGCTTTACATCGTGGGTGATCTTTTTGATCTGTCCGTCTTGAAAAAAGGCTCGGAGGAAAGCGGGGTCCGGCTGCACCCGGTACAGTTCCCCATTGCAGGAGAAGGTGAGGCTTTTCAACGCGCCGTCCTTTTCCCAGGCGGCAAAAAAGCAGGCTTCTTCCGCGTCCTCCAGCCTGGGCAGCAGCGGAGCGCCATCGGACAGCTCGTTCAGCTTGGCTTTTTTCCCCTGCGCGGCGGGCCTTGCCGGGGCGGGAGCGGCTGAAAGACCGAATTTTTCCAGCAGCGAAAAAAGCTCCAGCCTGACCATGGCGGCGGAGGCCTTCTGGGGGTCTCCCGCACCCTTTACATAATGGGAAAGATCCGTGTCGATGGGAGCGTTTTTTCGAATGGTGCCCAGGTCGTAGCTTAAAAAGGCGTTGTCCCGGGACTTCTCCAGCTTGTCCCGGATACCGGGCTTGATATCCAGCTCTTCCAAATGGTCGTAAATGTATTCTATGCTGCCGAATTTCTGGACCAGCTCCCCGGCGCCCTTGGGCCCGATCCCGGCTACGCCTGGAATACAATCGGAGGAATCTCCCTGAATGGCTTTCAGGTCTATCATCTGGCGGGGCGAAACCCCGTATTCTTCCCGAATCTTCGCTTCATCGTACAATGTCACCTGGGGCTGACCGAATTTGGTCGTGGCGAGACGCACCGAGGTGGATTCCGACACCAGCTGCAAGCTGTCCCGGTCGCCGGTGGCGATCAGGCAGGAGGCGCCTTCAGCTTCACAGGCTGCGGCAAGAGTGCCTAGAATGTCGTCAGCCTCCCAACCCTCGCAGGAAACAATGCGGTAGCCGAGATTCGTGAGCAGCTCCTGCAAAACGGGCAGCTGCTGAGCAAGCTCCGGAGGCATTCCCTTTCGGTTGGACTTGTAGCCCGCGTACTGCTTGTGCCGAAAGGTTGGGGCCCGCCGGTCAAAGGCGATGGCCACGGCGTCTGGTTCCGTTTCGTCCAGCAGCTTTTTCAGCATGGTGAGAAAGCCGTAGATGCCGTTGGTAAAATCCCCGTTTTTTGTGGAAAGCAGCTTGATGCCGTAAAAGGCCCGGTTTAAAATGCTGTTGCCGTCAAGTACCAGTAATTTCATGGATTTTCCTCCCTATTCTGCCTGTACAGGTCCTCGAGGAGCCGGTCCAGGTCTTCCATTGTGGAAAGCTGTCCTGCTCTGCGGCGAAGCTCCGCGGCGCCGCGCAGGCCGTGGACATACCAGCCCACATGCTTTCTGGCTTCCCGCATACCTGCCGCTTCGCCTTTTATCTCGCACATCAGGCCGATGTGCTCCCGTATGGTGACGACCCGCTCCGCGGCCCCCGGAGTTGGAAGTATGCGGCAGGAATCTGTAAGATAAGCGTTGATCTCCCGAAAGATCCAGGGATTCCCCAAGGCGCCCCGGCCCACCATCACCAGGTCGCAGCCCGTCTGTTCCAGCATGAGACAGGCGGACTGAGCGCCGGTCACGTCGCCGTTTCCAATGACGGGAATTTTTACAGCCTGCTTGACCTGCCGGATCACTCCCCAGTCGGCCTTTCCCTGATAAAGCTGCTCCCTGGTGCGGCCGTGGACGCAGACGGCGTCCGCTCCGGCGGCTTCGCAGCGTTTGGCTGTCTCTACGGCGTTGACGCTGTTTTTGTCCCACCCGGCGCGGAGCTTTACCGTGACGGGCACGTCGACTGCCCGTTTGACGGCGGCTACGATGGCCCCGCACTTTTCCGGGTCCTTCATCAGGGCACTGCCTGCGCCGTGCCCGGCGACCTTTGGCACCGGGCAGCCCATGTTCAGATCGATGCCGTCCGGTTTCACTTTTTCCAGCAGCCGCTCCGCCGCCAGGGCGAAGGTATCCGAGCTGTCTCCGAAAAGCTGCAAAAAGACCGGAGGCCGGTCCCGGCTGGTATCGGCGAGGAAAGCGGTCTTCTTATCTTTGTATTCCACGGCCTTGGCGCTGATCATTTCCGTGACGGTGCAGGCCGCGCCCATCTTCCGGCAGATCTGACGGAAAGCGGCGTCCGTCACGCCTGCCATGGGCGCGAGCACCGCTTTCCCATCTATCTCTACAGTTCCTATTTTCAATGCGGATATCCTTTCCTCTCGTCGAAGCTTTATTTTAAAACCTTGGAAAAAACCACCTGAGAGTCTTTTGAAAATTGCAGGCCGGCCTCCCGGGTGTAATCCTGTTCCTCCAGCGTCAGGCCGTAGGAGGGGAGAAATTCCTTCATAAAGTAGTCGGCTTCGGGCAGGTGCATATCCGCAATGGCTTTCGTGATGGTCTGTTCCGCCTTGCGAAAATCGTGATTGCCGGAGCGGCGCTCCTCCACACATTTGATCACGGCAGAAATTTTGTCCGCTGCCTTGAGCAGGGGCTTTAACTCCTGGTCCTGGGGGCCGCTCATGGTCATCAGCTCTCGGTAAGCGGGGCGCAGCCCCTCCGGCAGCATGGAAACAAGGTGCTCCACCGCCCGGTCTTCCACCTCGGCATAGGCGTTCCGAATTTCTTCGGAGTGATATTTGATGGGGGTGGGCATGTCACCGGTGATGATCTCCGACGCATCGTGCAGCACGGCCAGCGTGGCGGCCCGGTACGGGTCGACCGTTCCCCCGAAGCGTACATTGCGCAAGGTAGCCAGGGCATGGGCGAGGAAGGCGGTATCCAGGCTGTGTTCGGAAATATTTTCCGGGGTAGTGTTGCGCATCAGGCCCCAGCGGTTGATATATTTCATACGGGAGAGCATGGCGAAAAAGTGATACAAAGCGAACATCCCCTTATTGGCGTGCCTGCCGAAGGTTTTGAAGCTGCGGCGGCTTTTTCTAATTGTACACGGCGGCGGGGGAAAAAACAAGAGAAAAAGCAGTAGGTGAGGGGAAGCTCGGCTCATCTTTTTAGAAAAAATGAAAGAAGAGGCTTGACAGGCAGAGAGTTTTTACATATCATATATATGAACATTAGCTCATATGAAAGGGTGTTGAAATATGGCGGAACGAAAGGAAGCCCCCAAATGCGCCTATATGCATGTTCACGAGGATATTGTGGAGCGGGTCCACCAGGTGATGCCGGGAGAAGAAGAACTTTTCGACCTGGCGGAGCTGTTCAAGATATTCGGGGATTCCACCCGGGTGAAAATTCTGTTCGTCCTGTTCGAGTCGGAAATGTGTGTGTGCGATATCGCCCAGCTGCTGGGCATGACCC
>CAZXLM010000046.1:0-19266 GCA_964642055.1 uncultured Acutalibacter sp.
ATAACATTCCGCCCGCAGCATGTTGTTGACGGAAAAGCACGCGCCCACTTCACGCAAAAGCTCCACATAGTTGAGATCCAGAAGCCAGTCGGCGTTGTTGACCATCTGCGCCTTCCCCTCGCCGAACTCGATAAAGCATTCCATCTGCCGCTTAAAACAATCCGCGTTGTGGTCAATATCCTCACGGGTCAGCATTTTCCGCATATCTGTGCGGCCGGAGGGGTCGCCGATCATGGTGGTTCCCCCGCCGATCAAAGCAATGGGACGGTTTCCAGCCATCTGCAAGCGCTTCATTAAGGTCAGTGCCATAAAGTGCCCGGCGGTCAGGCTGTCAGCGGTACAGTCAAAACCAATATAAAAGGTGGCCTTTCCGCTGTTGATCATGTTCCTGATCTCTTCCTCGTTCGTCACCTGGGCGATCAAGCCCCGGGCCTGCAATTCCTCATAGATTTCCATACTGTTTTCATCTCTTTCTCAATGATAGTTTTTTCTCAAAAAAGACCAAATCCATACCGTCTTTGATTTGCTCTTCTTCTCCCGTTTGACGGTAGCCAAGTTTGCTGTAAAGGTAGAGCAGCTTTGGCTCCTGTTTGATTGTATCCAGGCACCAGGTTTTTGCCTGAGGGTACAGCTTTTCCATTTCAATGACGGCCTGCTGAGCATATCCGTTTCCCTGATATTCCGGCAAAACAGCAAGAGGGGACAACCTGTATACACCGTCAGCCAGCCGCACGACCCGAAGTGTGCCAACAGATATTCCTGCATGCTGTATCAAGAAATTGTCGCTGTTCTCCAAGAAATATCTTTGAAATTTTTCCCAGCTCTCTGCCGCCGGATTCGTATCATAGTCCTGGTATCGTTCCAAAAGCGGCTGAAAGGCCCTTTTTCGTATGGCGAAAAGCTCGTTTCCTTGTTCCCAGCCAACTCTTACAAGTTTAATCACCTTTTCCTCCTTCCAGTGGGAGGGAAATAAAAAAACACCCTCCGCAAAAAATGCAGAGGGCGAATCAAATCGCGGTACCACCTCAGTTTACCGGGGCTTCACAGGCCCGGCCTCAACAGGTACGAAAGCTAGAGAAATTCTCATACCCTGACAGAATAACGCTTGTCAAACGGCCTTCCCTACTCCTTGTTCAGGAAAGCGGCTCAGGAAAGTAACTTCAGCGCCTGCCGTGGTCCCATTTTCACCGTCCATGGGCTCTCTGCGCCAACAAAACAGAGCTTACTTTGTTCCGTCTTTGCCATTGCCTGCTATTATACGGTTTGATTTTCAAAATGTCAAGCCTTTTGGAGCATTTCCTCCGCCATCTTGAGCTGAAGCGCAGTGACATTGTCTCCGCCGATGATCCTTGCAAGCTCCTGCTTTCTTCCTTCAAAATCCAGCGGAATAACGTCGGTAAAGGTTCTGCCTTCGCTCACGCGCTTGCTGATTTTGATCTGGTTATCCGCCAGAGCGGCTATCTGCGCCAAATGAGTAATGCACAGCACCTGACGGTCTCGAGACACCTGCTTGAGCTTCTGTCCCACCTTGCCGGCGGCGGCGCCGCTGATGCCGGTATCCACTTCGTCGAAGATCAGTGTGTCCACTTTGTCTTTCCCGGAAAGCACAGTTTTAATGGCCAGCATGATCCTGGAAAGCTCACCACCGGAAGCGATTTTTGACATGGGCTTCGGCGTTTCACCTTTATTGGCGGACACCAGGAACTGAAGCTTATCGCAGCCCATACTGTATAAAGGGACCCGTTCTATTTCCGTCAGAAATTCAATTCCGGGCATATTCAAAAAGGAAAGTTCGGACTTCACCTTTTCCACAAAATCCAGCGCTGACTGCTTCCTGCGTTCGGAAAGCTGCTTTGCCAGCGAGATAGCATGTTTCTTTTCCTCCTCGTATTCCTTTTCCAGCTTTTCCCGCTCTTCATCGGCAAACTCGATATGGTGCAGTTCTTCCCGGCAGTTTTCCAGAAAATTGAGCATCTTTTCCTCACTGTCTCCATATTTCAATCCCAGTTTATAGAGCAGATCGAGCCTGTCTTCAATGGCTTCCAAGGCGGCGGGGTCAAAATCTACGCCCAAGCTTTCTAGAGAAGCGTCCACATCTTCCAGCAGAAATCCTGCCTCTCGCAGTTTTTGGACGGATTCCTCTGCCTCCGGCAGGTATTGAGCGGCTTTTTCCATCTCTGTAGAAACTTGGGAAAGACCGGATAAAAGCCCGTCGCTGTCTTCGTCACCCGTTAGCAGAGCACGGACCAATTCCAGCGAGGAAACGATTTTTTCACTGTTTCGGAACATCTCTCGCTGGCGGGAAAGCTCTTCCTGCTCCCCCGCTTGGATACTGGCTGCTTCCAGTTCTTCTATTTGATATCGGAGAAGATCCATTCGCCGGGCCTTCTCCCCTTCGTCAATGCGGAAATCCTCTAATTCCTGCTGCAGTTTTCGCAAAACCCGATAGCTTTCCTGATATTCGCTGAGAAGGTCTTCCAGTCCTCCAAAACTGTCAACATAGGTCATATGAATCTCCGGAGATAGAAGCTCATAGCTCTCATGCTGCCCGTGGATCGTGATCAAATGCGAGCCCAGCTCCCGGAGCATGCCCACCGTTGCGGGCGCGCCGTTCAGCTTGCAGACAGACCTGCCCTCCAAACGGATATCACGCTGGATCAGGAGCGAAGAATCTTCTTCCCGTGGCACGGAAAGTCCGTCAAGCAATTCGAGAAGTGCAGGAGACAGCCCGGTAAACAGAGCGGAAACCGAGGCCCCTGCAGCACCGGTCCGTACCAGCTCTTTGGACGTTCTCTCGCCCAGCACGGCGTGAATAGCGTCTATAATGATGGATTTTCCGGCGCCGGTCTCGCCGGTCAGGGCAGTAAAACCTGCTTCCAGGTCGATAGAGGCTTTTTCGATAACCGCGATATTATTGATAAAAAGCTGTGAAAGCATTTCTGTCACCTGCCGACGCTGATAAATTTCCGGAATTCTTCCTGCGTTTCAAAAGCGATCGTCTCGTTTTTGCACACAATGAAAATGGTGTCTTCACCGGCAAGCGTGCCCACAAAATTTTTGGGATACGCCGCATCCATAGCCGCGCATACAGCCTGCGCCATACCGTTCATTGCCTTAATGACCACCATGTTCTGTGCTGCTTCTACGGAAATGACGGAATCGGAAAACAGGGAAAGGAATTTGGAAGACATATCGTTGCCGGTATCGCTGCCGGTGGAATATTTGTATTTTCCCGTGCGTGACAGCGTCTTTACAAGACGCAGTTCCTTAATATCCCGGGAAACCGTGGCCTGGGTCACGTCGAATCCGCTTTCCCGCAGATATCGGAGAAGCTCGTCCTGCGTGTCAATGTCATTTTCCTTGATCAGTTCCAGAATTTTTGTATGACGTCTGGTTTTCATAGTGAAAGCAACCTTTCCGGCGGAGCCCCGCCTGTTTCTGTTGATCTATCGCGTTTCGATGATTTTTTGATTCAGTACATCGTAAAAATCTTTTGTCCCCAGCTTCAAAAAACGGGCAAACCGCTCTGAACGGGAAAAGATCAGCTTATCTCCTGTTTTGAGCCCACGCGGTTTCTCGCCGTCCACTGTGAGAAAAAGTCTGCCCACATTTTGGGGAATACTCACGACCAGCCTGGTGTCTCCTCCGAACACAACACTGCGGTTGAAGAGCGCGTGAGGACAGACGGGCGTATAGACAAGGCAATCCATATCCGGCTGAATAATAGGCCCGCCTGCGGAAAGAGAATAAGCGGTAGAACCCGTAGGCGTCGCCACAATGAAACCGTCCGCCCGACAGTTATATCCCCTGTTCTCGCCCAGTGCCATGGAGAAATTGACAATGGAAGCAAGCTCACCCGTCACCACCGCGTCATTCAGCGCCTGATAAAACACCGACTTTCCCTGGGAAATAACCTGCACGGAAAGCATCAGGCGCTTTTCCTCCCGGTATTTTTCCTGAAAAAGATTGGGCAGCAGAGAAAGCTCGTCGCACTCCATACCCGCCGTAAAGCCCAGCGTTCCGGCATTGATCCCGAGGATCGGCCTGTCAAAGCCGGCAGCCAGCTTCGCGGTATGAATAATGGTGCCGTCTCCGCCTATGGCGATGAAAATATCACAGGAGGAAAGCTCCTTTTCGGCTGCTTCTTGATACATGCCATTGGAATCAAAAAGGTCGGTTTTTAAAACAATCTCACAGCCATAGTCTTTTAAAACAGCCATCGTTTTTTCCATACAGGCCATGGCTCTGCTTTTCTTCAGGTTTGGAACGATCGCTATTTTCATGGCTGCTCCTCCCCTTTCTTCGTCTTTCCATTCAGCTCCCTGTGGGACGCTTCTACAACCATCTCTGCCGTGGGCAGATCATCGACCTTACTGGGCGTGTCGGAACGCTTTATATAAATTAGATACTCGATATTTCCCTCCGGACCCTTGACTGGGGAAAAAGTCAGGCCCAAAATGGAGAAGCCATTTTCCAGAGCGAAGCTTTGTATTTTTTCAATGACCTCCCGGTGGACCGCTTTGTCCCGGACCACACCCTTTTTTCCAACCTTTTCCCGACCTGCTTCAAATTGTGGCTTAATGAGGCAGACAGCGCCGCCGTCTGCCGCCAGAAGAGAACGGAGCACGGGAAGGAGCAGCGTCAGAGAAATGAAAGAAACGTCTATGGAAAAGAAATCGACCTCATCGGGAATTTGGGTTCTGGTCAGATACCGGGCGTTGGTCCGTTCCAGATTTACGACCCTGCTATCTGTGCGAAGCGTCCAGGCCAACTGGCCGTATCCAACGTCCACAGCGTAAACTTTTGCCGCTCCATTTTGCAGCATACAGTCTGTAAAGCCGCCGGTAGAAGCGCCGATATCCATACAAACTAAACCAGACAGCTTCAGGCGAAACTCCTTCATGGCCTTTTCCAGCTTGAGCCCGCCTCGGCTTACATAGGTTAACCCCTTTCCGTGCACCTCTAAGGAGACCGTATCGGAAAACAAGTCTCCCGGCTTGTCGGCTTTCTGATGGTCCGCATAGACGATACCGGACATGATGAGTGCTTTTGCCTTTTCCCTGCTTTCCGCCAAGCCACGCTCGACGACCAGCAAATCAAGCCTCTTTTTCAGAAAAAGCCCTCCCTTCCATGCCGCAGTGCTTCAAAATCGCGCGTTGCATTCCTTCGGCGTTCAAGCCCAGCTTTTCCAAAGAACGGAACATAGGCGCATGGTTCATATAGGGATCTTCAATGGCTGTAAGGTGATAGCTTCCTTCAAATCCAAGACAGCTCAGGAGGTAGGAAAAATGCTCTCCAATACCCCCGCGTCTGACTCCTTCTTCAAAAAAGAACACTTGACTGCATTTGGCGGCTTCCTCGACAGCCGCCATATCGACGGGAATGATTCGATTTAGTTTTATCAGCTTTACCGAAACGCCGGAAGCTTCCAGCCTTTCCACTGCTTCCGCAGCAAAGGAAAACAGACGTCCATAGGTCACCATACAGATCTTCGCTTCCTGCATGCTCCACACGATAAACGGTTTAGTTCCGCTCCGAAACCCGGCAGGCATGTAAAGTTCTTTTCCACGGGGATATCTGATAGCGCACAGGCCCGTTCCTTTCTCTACAAGGCAGTTCAACTGAAGCCGAAGCTCTTCAAAATACGCGGGGGAATATACGGTAATATTGGGGATCGTTTGCAGAAACGCCGCGTCAAACACGCCCTGGTGCGTTTTTCCGTCCTCCCCCACTACTCCTGCGCGGTCAACCGCAAGGATCACCTTGGTGTTTTGTATGGAAACATCGTGAATCAGTTCATCATAGGAACGCTGCAAAAAAGTTGAATATACGGCGACTACCGGAAGCATTCCGCCGGCGGCCAGTCCTCCGGCAAAAGTGATGGCATGTTCCTCAGAGATTCCCACATCAAAAAATCGGGAACGAAACTTATCGTGAAACTCTGACAACCCGGTGCCGTCCCGCATCGCCGCGGTAATGGCACAAAGCTTGTCGTTTTTTTCCGCCAACTGGCAGAGAACCTTTCCGAACACATCGGAAAAGCTTTTGGATTTTTCCCCAGTATCGCCGGTAGATACATCAAACCCGGCAAGGCCATGGTAAATACTGGGAGCCTGTTCGGCATACTGGTAGCCTTTCCCTTTATAAGTGCGAACGTGGAGAAGCACTGGTTTCTGGATCAGCTTTGCACTTTCCAACGTATCCCTGAGCTCCCGAATGTTATGTCCATCAAAAGGCCCGTAATAGGCGAACCCAAAATCTTCAAAAATCGTGGAGTTATAGAAAATCTTTTTGATATTCCGCTTTATGTGCCGTAGAACAGCTGCGATCCCATTTCCCACAACGGGCAATTTTTTCAAAGAGCTTTCCAGATTGTTTTTTATCTTGATGTAGCCTTGCTTCGTGCGGATATACGTCAGATACCGCGCCATGGAACCCACATTTTTGGAGATAGACATATTGTTGTCGTTTAGAATGACGATCAGGTTTCGGTGCAGCCTTCCGGCATTATTGAGCCCTTCATAGGCCAGTCCGCCGGACAGTGCACCGTCCCCGATCACCGCGACCACATAGCCCTCTCTGTTCTGAAGATAATTGGCTTCGGAGACGCCGAGAGCGGAAGAAATGGAGGTGCTGCTGTGCCCCGTTGTTAATTTGTCATATTCGCTTTCTTCACGGCAGGGAAAACCGGAAAGTCCCCCTTCCTGCCGGATAGAAGAAAAGTGATGGTACCGTCCGGTCAGCAGCTTATAGGGGTAGCTTTGATGTCCTACGTCCCAGATGACGGTGTCCCTAGGCAAATCAAAGGCCTGCGCAAGCGCCACTGTAAGCTCTACAACGCCCAGATTGGAGGCCAGATGTCCCCCATTATTTGACACCGTTTCAATGATGACCTGCCGCATTTCACCGCACAGCGCCGACAATTCCTCATCGCTCAGCTTTCGCAGATCCTGAGGCGTATGGATACTGTCCAGATACTTTCCCATAAAGGACCCTCGCTTTATCAAACCAGAAGGCCGTTCTGAAGTTTGGCTGCTGCAATCGTGTTTCGCATCAACAAGGCGATCGTCATAGGCCCTACGCCGCCCGGGACAGGAGTAATATAAGAGGCCACCGGTTCCACTCCGGCAAAGTCTACATCGCCGCAAAGCTTCCCGGCAGCGTCTCGATTCATCCCTACGTCGATAACGATCGCGCCGGGTTTTACCATGTCTGCCGTAACAAAGGCCGCTTTTCCTACAGCCGACACCAAAATATCTGCCTGACGGGTAATTTCGGCCAGATTTCGGGTTTTGCTGTGGCACATCATGACAGTGCCGTTATTCTGCAAAAGCAGCATGGCCATAGGTTTTCCCACAATGTCGCTGCGGCCGATCACAACGCAGACTTTTCCTTCGATTTTCGCACCGATGGAACGCAGCAGTTCTATTACGCCTGCAGGCGTACAGGGCTGAAAGATGGCTCTGCCCTGCATCATTTTTCCGACATTATACGCATGAAAAGCGTCCACGTCCTTCTGCGGAGAAATGGCTTCCACCACGGCGGCCTCATCTAATCCGTCCGGCAGCGGAGACTGCACGAGGATTCCGTTTATATCGGGTTTGTCGTTAAGCCGGAAAACCAACTCCAAAAGCTCCTGTTGAGAAGTACCTTTGGGCAAAAGGTACTCTTCGGAATGAATTCCCGTTGCTTCACAGGCTTTTTTCTTGTTATTCACATAGATCCGGGAAGCAGGATCGTCTCCGACCAGCACCACTGCCAATCCGGGGCAGATCCCTTTTTCTTTTAAAGCTTCCACCTCGCGGGCAACCTCCGCCTTGACCGCAGCGGAAACAGCCTTTCCATCGATTCTTATTGCCATGTCAACGCCCTCCCGTTTAGTCTTTTTCCGATTCCGCAGCTTTCTCTGTACTTTCCGCGACGCTCTTTTCGTCAGTCGGTTTTTCCGGATCTCCAGAAACATCCCCTGATTTTGCACTGCTGTCATCTTCCAGGGAAAAATCCTCAACTGAGAGGTCTCCAAAAATTGTGCTGTATTCATTTTCCGAAGCTGTTTCAGCACCGGAAATTCCTACACCCTCCATTACTTTTGAGCTGCCACATCCGGTCAAACTTGTCTTGTGGCAGAACACGATCAGTAAAATTACGCCTATGACCACGCAGGCGGCAGCGACCACCTGAGAAACACGCAGGTCTATAAAGTGCAAGCGCAGACTGTCGGTGCGCAGACCCTCGATGAAAAAGCGGCACATACCGTACCACACAATATAGAGTAAAAAGGTCTGCCCATCATAACGGCGGAATTTCCTAGTGAAAACGTGAAGCAGAACAAATCCTAAAAGACATAAAAGGGATTCGTACAGGAAGCAGGGGTGTACCGGACTTCCAGGAACCAGCAGCGTTGTGTTGTCGCTTACCATACCCCAGGGAAGGTCCGTGGCCGTACCAAACGCCTCCTGATTTACAAAATTTCCCCAGCGCCCTACGCCCTGGCCGATCAAAAAACCAAGAGAAGTAATATCCAGCACGGCGGCTACCTTCAGTTTTCGAAGCTTTGCCGTGATGCCGCCGAACACCAACGCGCCGATAATGCCGCCGTAAATAGCCAGACCGCCCTCGTGTATTTTCAAAATTTCCATGGGATTTTCCCAGTATTTATCGCCGGGATAAAAAAGAACGTAATAAAGCCTTGCGCAAATGATGCTTCCAATCAAGCCGACGATAACGGCGTCGATCAAACGGTTCATGTCAATATTCATCTTTTTCGCGCTGCAGGAGGCATAAAGAATTGCCAGCAAAAAACCTACGGCAATAATGATCCCGTACCAGCGCACCTGAAAACTGCCGATGGAAAAAGCAACTTCGTTTACTACAAAAGTGAAGCCCAGCTTTGGAAACTCAACTACATGAGTCATAAAAACCCTTCCTTTCCAGAAAGTATAAATTTACAACGGCCAAATAACAGACAATACCTTTTTATCGCTTTGAAGCTTTTCCAGCTTTTCAGCAGCCTCTTCCAGCCTCAGCTGCGCCAGAGCTTCAATATAAGTGAACATTTCTCTGCCCTTGAATGTAAAATTGAGCATGGCGTTGGCAATGTTGGAGACGCTGTTCAGCGCGGAAATATTCGTCCCGTAAATCGCACGCTTTGAATTTTCAAAGGCCTCTTTGGGAATCCCTTCTTTGCGGAATCTGTTCAATTCCGCCTCGATTGTTCCCGCCACAGCCTGCGGATCCTGCGATTCTCCACTGAAAATCACCGTGGCGTACCCGCTCCCCTCAAAATATTCGTAGGAAAAGCTGGATTCGTTCACAAGCTTTTTTTCCAGAAGCTCTTGGAACAAAGGAGAAGCATCGGAAGCCAGAGTTTCCAGCAAAACCTCCATTGCGGCTATATCCCTTTCCGAACGCTTTTCTCCCGCCGCAGGAATTTTATAGCCAAACTGGAACAGCGGCATGGCAACGGAAAGCTGTTCCTCCACATGTTCCTGAACGACTTCCTCCGGCTCCGGCAGGAAATGGCGCCGGACACGAACAGGTTCGGAGGGCTTCAAATAGCGGTCGCACAGCTCCAAAACTTTTCCCGTTTCAAAATTACCTGCCAGCACCAAAGCCATGTTATGAAGGTTGTAAAAGGTGTTATAGCAGCGATACAGATGCTCAGGCGTGATCTCCGCGATACTGTCTACGGTTCCGGCGATATCCACTCTGACCGGGTGCGTATGGTACATGGCGCGAAGGTAATTAAACATAACGCGCCATTGCGGGTCGTCGTCATACATTTTAATTTCCTGTCCGATGATCCCCAATTCCTTCTTTACCGTCTTTTCCGTAAAATAAGGGGATTGAACAAAATCCAGAAGTATTTCCAGGGATTCATACAGCCGATCCGTACAGGAAAAAAGATAGCAGGTGGATTCAAAGGAGGTGAATGCATTTGCGCTGGCTCCGGTCTTCGCAAAACGCTGAAAAGCGTCCCCGTCTTCGCTCTCAAAAAGCTTGTGCTCCAGAAAATGGGCGATCCCTTCCGGGACCGTTTCCACCTCCGGCATATCGCTGCGCTGAAAGTGGCTGTCTATCGAGCCGTATTTTGTGGCAAAGACGGCATAGGTCGTGCTAAAACTCTCCTTTGGATAGAGAAAAATATCCAAACCTGTGGGGTGTTTTCCTTTATAGTAAAAATCTTCCACCCGGTCTCCGACAACTTTTTGAAGTTTCATATCAGCCATTGTCATTTCCTTTCAGGCAATATACTACAGCAGGCATTATTTTTCCGGCAGCTTCCACCACCTGCTCCGCCGTATATTCCATAATCAGCCCGGCGGCCTGCTCCGGCGTTATGGCTGTTTCAGAAAAAGCCTGGCCCAGATACCATGTCTCGACAGCCGAAAGAGAATCCTCAATGGAACGGAAGCTGTTACAGAGCGCAAGCTTTGCGGAAAGCAGCTCGTCTTCCGTCAGATTTCCCTCTTGCAGCTCTTGAAGTTGGCGGAATATCTCATACTCCGCCCTGTCAAGGTTTTCCGTTTCCACTCCGCTTTCCACATACAACGCCCGGCTTAAAACTGAATACACAGAGGAGCAGTAATAACAAAGTCCCATTTTCTCACGGACATTCTGGAAGAGCTTTGAGCTTGGAACGCCGCCTAAGACAGCGCTTACCAATTGAAACAGGAATCGCTCGTCCGGACGGGAATCTACGCGGAAAGCAAGACACAGCTTGGACTGGGTCAGAGGCTGTTCCTCTGTAAAGCGCCGCACTTCCGTGGGCCTTTCAAAGGGAAGCAGTTCCAAAGGACGCGGCGTGCCGATGTGCGCAAACTGGCTTTGGAAGACTTCTGGCTTTGGGCTGCAATCTCCCAGCGCAAAAATTTCAAACCGTGACGAGGAAAGAAGATCCTGCCAAGCCGCAGAAAGCTGTCTGCGGTCCAGCCCGGCAATATCCTCCCGACTGCCATAACGGTCCATGCCGGCCTCCCGGCCCTCAAAGAGCAGCTGCTCACAACGCTGGTGAGCATATGTGATCTTATCGTTAAATTCCGAATCCTTCAGTTCCAGAAGCTGACGGCGTTCCTGCTCAAAATGTTCCGCCGGGAAAAGCCCGTCTCCGTCCGTTAAAGGCGAAAACAGGGCGCTGAACAGCAGGCTTGACAGCTCTGCAAACATATCGTCTCCGCCAAAAGCGTACCGGCTGGAAATGCCGGAGGCTGCAACCGTCAGGCATTGGAAAGCGCCCAGCTTGCGAACGCCCGTATGCAGCGATGCACCGTAGAGCTCGGAAAGCCGCCGATTCAGAGCGGCGAAATTCGGGTATTCCCTGGTGGCTCTTGTGACAATTCCGGGCAAAATCCCATAGCAGGCCGCCGTCTTTTTGGAAAGAGGCGCCAGCATGTTGACCGATATCTTCATAGTTTTAAACCGGGAATCCGTATAGCTTTTCAGCATAGCGGATTTCCCAATCATCTGATTTTTGCTGTCGCTCATATCTGCTTGACCTTTCATTTTTCGGCAGAAAATCTGCATAAATATTCTATCGGAGACTAGTATATCACATTTATTCAGGTTTTCAAAGGGAATCGGGAAAAATAGTTAAAAAAGCCGCGACAGCAATTTCGCACAGGAAAGCCGCCGCAGCTTTTAAAGGTGAATTTCAACTTTTTAAATCGTACCGAAAATGCGGTCTCCCGCATCGCCCAAGCCAGGCAGGATATACCCGTTTTCATTGAGCTTTTTGTCGACAGCGGCACAGTAAATATGCACGTCGGGGTGAGCTTCGGTCAACGCCTTCAGACCCTCGGGAGCAGCGATGATGCAAAGGAACTTAATGCTTTTGGGGTGACTGCGTTTTACGATGGTGATAGCGTCTATAGCGGAACCTCCGGTGGCCAGCATGGGATCCAAAACGATGACGTCTCGCTCTTCGATATCCAAGGGAAGCTTGTTGTAATACTCAACGGGCTTCAGGGTATCGTGGTCGCGATAGAGACCGATATGTCCCACCTTTGCAGAAGGAACCAGATTGAGCATGCCGTCTACCATGCCCAAGCCTGCGCGGAGGATCGGCACAAAGGCCAGCTTTCTTCCGGCAATAACCTTGGTGACGGTCTTTTGCATGGGCGTTTCAATTTCAACGTCCATCAAAGGAAGGTCCCTGGTCGCTTCGTAGCACATCAGCGTAGCGATTTCATTCACCAGCTCCCGGAAATGCTTAGTGCCGGTATTGCTGTCCCGCAAAAAAGTGAGCTTGTGCTGAATGAGCGGGTGGTCCATCACGAAAATATTTTCCTTTTCCTGCATGTTTGATTCCTCCTATTTTCTCCGTCCGAACGCAGACCGCGCCGGAACGGGTA
Source organism: uncultured Acutalibacter sp. (assembly GCA_964642055.1). Lineage (GTDB taxonomy): Bacteria > Bacillota > Clostridia > Oscillospirales > Acutalibacteraceae > Acutalibacter. The sequence continues at coordinate 12,351 of CAZXLM010000046.1, forward strand.
TTCCCTGTTACAGAATTCCTTCTTCGATTTGGGATATCTGGTCGATGCGCCGCTGGTGACGCCCGCCGTCAAACCCGGTATTCAAAAAAATATCCAGCATTTTCAGGGCCGTTTCTCTGTCTACAACTTTACCGCCCATGCAGAGAATGTTGGCATTATTGTGGCGGCGTGTCATTTCCGCGCAAAATCCATTGGTGCATACCGCCGCCCGGATTCCCTTCACCTTATTGGCGGCCATGGATATGCCAAGCCCGGTTGAACAGACCAGCACTCCAAAGTCCGCCTGCTTTTCGGCCACACAGTGCGCAACTTTGGCGGCAATGGGAGCATAATCTACAGAATCTGTACTGTATGCGCCGAAATCCTCATAAGCAATGCCTTTTTCCTGCAAACAGTCCCGAACGGCTTCCTTCAATTCAAATCCGCCATGGTCACAACCGATCGCCACTTTCATGTCAATAACCCCTTTCTCTTTTTCAATTCCCTTTCCGCCTGCGGCAAACGCAGATAAGCCGGTATCAGTTCAGCCGCCGTAAGGGTCAACCCTTTCTCCGCCGCTCTTTCCGCAGCCAAAGCCACAGAAGAAGCCCGCTGAAAGCGTATCTCCTCCGGAGCCAGCCGCGCACCCCAACTTTGGAAGGACTGGTAGCACAGAGAAGCGCCGTCACCGAACAGGATCACATCATGACCGTAGGGCGCACACTCTTCTGAAAGGGCTTCCACAGATAATGCGCGGTCTTCCGTCAGCCGAACCGGATATCCATTCTCCACATGAAAAAGGGCGTTATAGACTTGTCCGCACCGAGCGTCCATAACTGCGCAGATCACCCTGCCTTCGCAGCAGCACCCACCTAAAGCGATAGCCTCCAAAGTGGAAATTCCGCAGCAGAGCGTGTTGTTTGAAAAGGCCAATCCTTTTACACAAGACACGCCGATCCGAACCCCAGTAAAGGAACCCGGCCCGACCGTTACAGCCATTATGTCAAAATCGGCGCAGCTTTTTCCGGTCACTTTCAACAGGTTTTCCACCATGGGAAGGAGCGTTTGGCTGTGTGTCTGCTTGATATTGATGAAAAACTCGCCCAACAGCTTTCCGTCCTCTCTCACCGCCGCCGAAGCCGGAGCGGCCGAGGAATCTATGGCAAGGATCAGCATATCACAACACCTCCTTCCAGCCGTCTATGGAAATGATCCGTTCCTGTTCCGAAACGCCCTGCCGGATATCGATACGCACCGCGCCGTCCGGCAAAGCGCTCTCTATATTTTCGCTCCACTCAATGACCAATACACAGTCTGTGTCAAGATAATCGAAAAAACCGGTAGAGTACAAATCATCCCAGCTCTCTACCCGATACATGTCAAAGTGCTCCACGGTAAGCCTGCCGGTATATTCATTGACAAGGGCGAAAGTAGGGCTGGAAACAACATCCCCAGCTCCCAGTTCCCTTACAAGACCTCGGGTAAAAGCGGTCTTTCCCGCGCCCATTCCACCGGAAAAAGCAAGCACTTCTCCGCCTTGAAGCCCTTCGGCAAGCCGGGCAGCTAACGCCTCCGTTTCCGCAGGAGAATGTGTGACAAACTCCTGCTTCATCAGAACAGCCCGTGGATCACAGCGTTTTCGTCCACGTCGATTTTTTCCGCGGCGGGAACCTTGGGCAGTCCGGGCATCGTCATGATATCGCCCGCATAGGCCACAACAAACCCAGCGCCGCTGGAAAGCTTCAGATCCCGAATGGTGATGTCAAATCCGGTAGGCCTGCCCAACAAAGCCGGATCGTCAGAGAGAGAATACTGTGTCTTGGCAATGCACACCGGCATGGAATCGCCGCCGAGAGCCCTGATCTCCTTCAGGGATTTCTGTGCCTGTTTTGTATAGATCACGCCGTCTGCGCCGTAGATCTTTTTCGCAACCGTTTCGATTTTTTCCTCAATGGGCGCATCGCTCGGATAAATGGGCGCAAAGTGAGGCAAGTCCTTGCAGTCATCGCATTTTTCAATGACGCCGCAAACGGTTTTGGCCAGCTCCATGCCACCCTCCCCGCCCTTTTCAAAGACTTCAGAGAGCGCGTAAGACACATGAAGTTCCTTGCAGCAATCGTCAATCACCTGCAATTCTGCGTCGGTATCCGTTCCAAAGCGGTTAATGGCCACTACCACCGGTACGCCGAACTTGTGCATATTTTCCACATGCGCTTTCAAATTGGCCGAACCCTTTTTCAGCGCTTCCACATTTTCCGTGGACAACTCTGCTTTTGGGACGCCTCCGTTATACTTCAAGGCCCGCACGGTAGCTACAACAACGATACAGGAAGGAACCAGCCCCGCCATACGGCATTTGATATCCAGGAATTTCTCCGCGCCAAGGTCAGAACCAAAACCGGCTTCTGTAATGCAGTAATCTGCCAGCTTCAGCGCCAGCCGCGTAGCCCGGACAGAATTGCAGCCATGGGCAATATTGGCAAAAGGCCCGCCGTGCATAATAGCGGGAGTTCCCTCAATAGTCTGCACCAGATTGGGATTTACAGCGTCCCGCAGCAGCGCCGCCATAGCGCCTTCAGCCTTAATATCCCGGGCGTAAACCGGCTTTCCATCATAGGTGTAGGCAACAAGAATGTTTCCCAAACGCTTTTTCAAATCATTCATATCTTTCGCGAGGCAGAGAATCGCCATAACCTCGGAAGCCACGGTAATAATAAAACCGTCCTCCCTCGGCACGCCGTTGATTTTTCCACCCAGACCGATCACTGTATTCCGAAGCGCCCGGTCGTTCATATCGAGACAGCGCTTGATGAGGACCCGCCGGGGATCGATGCCTAGAGGGTTCCCTTGCTGCATGTGGTTATCCAGCATGGCGCAGCACAGATTGTTGGCGGAAGTGATGGCGTGCATGTCCCCGGTGAAATGAAGATTGATATCCTCCATGGGCAAAACCTGCGCATAGCCGCCACCGGCAGCACCGCCCTTGATCCCGAAAACCGGTCCCAGAGAAGGCTCACGCAGGGCGATAATGGCATTCTTCCCGATTTTTGCCATTGCTTCTCCCAGCCCGGCCGTTGTCGTTGTCTTTCCCTCCCCTGCCGGAGTGGGATTGATCGCCGTCACAAGCACCAGCTTGCCGTCAGGCTTACCGGCCAACCGTGTAAAAGCGCTTTCATTGATCTTTGCCTTGTACTTTCCATAAAGCTCCAGCTCGTCCTCCTGAATCCCCAGATTTTCCGCAATTTCGGCGATGGGCTTCAGTTTGGTTCCCTGCGCGATTTCAATGTCAGTCAGCATGATTACCTCTCATTTCCGGCCGGATCGGCCATTTGAAATTTCTCTTTTCACCCTGAATTATAGAATATCTTGCCGGAATAGTAAAGACTGAAGGCAAAAAAACTTGCCGTAACTTCCTGCCTGTGTTATAATCATTTACATAATTCCGAATTGCCGGAATAAATTTGAATCCCGGGAAAGATTTTGAGCTATGGTAAAACGCGCTTTAAAAAGCCTGATCAACTATATCAGAAGAGCCGATGTAATCCTCTGGCTGCTTCTTGCCGCTATTGCGGTATACAGTCTCATACTCCTGAAAAGCGTCTCGCGGGCCACGGAATACAATTATTTCCGGACGCAGCTGTTTGCTGTTGGCCTGGGGATCGCCGGAGCGGTCATCGTCTCTTTGATCGACTATGCGGAAATTGCAAATTTCTGGTATCTGCTGGCCGGATTTTCCATTTTCCTTATGATCTATACCGCCGTTTTTGGTGAGGAGATCACCGGCGGCGGCGGCGTTTCCGCAAGGGCATGGATCAACATTGCCGGACGTACTTTCCAGTCGTCTGAACTGGTAAAAATAGCCTTTATTATCACCTATTCCAAGCATTTGGATATTGTGCAGAAGCATGGCCGCCTCATCCAGCCGCTGCAAATTGTTCTTTTGGCGTTTCACGCTCTGGTCCCCATGCTGCTGTGTGAGCTTCAGGGCGATACCGGCGCGGCTGTAGTCTTTTTCTTCATGTTTGTAGCCATGAGCTTCGCCGCCGGGATACAGCTGCGGTACTTTGCCATTTTGGGAGGCATCATCCTTGTCGCTATACCCGTCCTTTGGGAATTTGTCATGAGGGACTATCAGAAAAATCGGTTTATCGCCGTATTCAATCTGGATTCCGAAGCCGTAAAGCTCAACGATGGTTACCAGCAATTCCAGGGACGCATTTCTATTGGCAGCGGGAAGCTGAAGGGCCAGGGGCTCTTTGAAGGCAGCCGAGTGGCAAACGGCAGCGTCCCTTTCCAGCACAGTGATTATATTTTTTCCGTTGCCGGAGAGGAACTTGGTTTTATCGGGTGTTCTCTTATCATTCTGCTGCTCCTCCTGTTTATGCTGAAAATCCTGCATGTGGCCCACGTTTCCAGAGATGATTTGGGGAAATACATTTGCTTCGGTTTCTTTGGAATGATCGCCCTGCAAACCGTTTCAAACATCGGCATGTGTCTTGCGCTTCTTCCCGCCATGGGCGTTACTCTTCCCTTCTTCAGTGCCGGCGGCTCCTCTGTGGCCTGTCTCTATCTGGGCTTTGGCCTGGTACAAAGCGTCTATATGCGCAGGAAGGAAAGCGACGGAGTGAGCCTAAAACGCAAAATGCCCCTGCGGTTCACCTATAAGCAGATGAAAGAGCTTTAATCTCCATAAAAGCACAAGAAATTTAAACGACAGCGTAGAAAGCTGAAATGCTTTTTACGCTGTTTTTTGTCTGTAGCTCTTGACTTTTTGAACGCCGTTCAGTATTATATGATTGAACAATGTTCAGCAGGAGGTGTGCCATGAACAGTAAAGAAATGATCATACAGGCGGCAATTACACTGATCGAAGAAAAAGGCGAACGGTTGCAGGAGATCACAGTGCGTGAGATCTGCAAAAAAGCCAACGTTGGTTTGGGCCTTGTCAATTACCATTTTGGGAACAAAGACAGGCTTATCGAGCTGTGCGTTGAGCGCATCATAAACGGAATCGTCGAACAGTTTCAACATATACAGGAGAAAACGGAAGGCTTTTCTCCCTTTGAGAAACTGGAATATCTCGGCAATATGACGCTGGATTTTCTGTTTGAGCACTATACCGTATCAAGAATTTCCATTCTTACTGATATGCAGGCACCGAAGGACAATGACAACACAAGCAGGACCTACACCGCATACCTGCCGCTTATTGGGGCCTGCCGTCCCGACTGGAACGAAGCAGCTGTAAAGCGGAAAACTTTCTGCCTGATCACAATCATGCAGCAAACCTTTCTGCGCTATGAAACTATATCACAAACACTAGGGATCGACCTTGGGAAAAAAGAAAACCGCGAAGCTTGGCATACACAGATTTTACACGATATTTTGGAGGTGTAGAGAATGAATATCACAGTGATAAATGGAACGGAAAAGCACGGCATGACCTACCGCTTAAAAGAGATGTTTTTAGCAGAATTTCGGGACAGGGCAATCATTACAGAATACTATCTGCCGAAGGACTGCCCGAGCTTCTGCAAGGGCTGTGTAAGCTGCACACTAAAAGGCGAAGGCGCCTGCAAAGACGCACAATACATTGAAAAAATTGATAGATCGATTCTGGAAGCGGATCTGATCGTTATGACTTCTCCGGCCTATGTGTTCCATGTCACGGGCGCCATGAAAGTGCTTCTGGACCACTTTGCCTATCGCTGGATACCCCACCGCCCTGCTCCTGAAATGTTTGGAAAACGGGCGGTGATCATCACGCAGTGCCTGGGCGCGGGAGCAAAAGCAGCGGCAAAAGACATGAAGCACAGCCTATCCTGGTGGGGCGTTTCCAAAATCGGAGTATTTACCGGCGCTTTAATGAGCAGTCTCTTTTGGGAGGAGCTTTCCAAAAAGAAACAAAATGAGCTTACTGGGAAAGTGAAAAAACTGTCTCATAGGTTTGCACAAATGGATTATGCAAAGCCTGCGCGTACAAATATGATCACGAAAATAAAATTTTTCATTTGCCGCAAGATTCAGAAATCGCTGCATAAAAACGACCCGGAATATCTCGACGGAAAATATTGGGCAGAGCAGGGCTGGCTCGGTAAAATCAGGCCGTGGAAGCTGACGGTTTCTCATAATAAGCCGTGAACAGATAGAAAAGAAAATGCCCGCCGAAAGGAATGGATCTTTCCAGCGGGTATTGCATTATATTGGGCTATAGGCTTTTTTCCATGTAGCCGCAGGTAAATGGGAAAAAATCAAATTTCTCGGTTTTCACATGCATAAAGCCGTAAGACTCATACCATTCCCTTAATTGCGTGTTTTCTTCAACAATGCTGATTCTGATTTTCTGTACAGCAAAGCTTTTTGCAAGTGTGAAACAATGGTTTAAAAGTTGTTCCCCTATTTTGCGATGCCGGCAGGCAGGGATTACGCATAAATTGTTCAATTCGCATGCATTGTCCTTCCCGAACAGCAGCGAATAGTAGCCAACAATTTTATCTTTTGATAAAAAGGCAAACATTTTCCTGTTTTCGTTGTCATACTGCCAATACAGTCTGTCGCAGTTTGGGGAAAAAGCGGTAAACCGCGGTGCGTTTTCCTGTGTAAAGTTGAACTCGCTTGCAACGGTCAAAAAACTTTCTCGTATCAGCCAGCAACCTCGGGTATTTCAAAACGCTCGATTTCTCTTATCATGACAAATCCCTTCGTGATATGGAACTCAACAAAAAAAGGACCCAGCGGTGCAAATTGCTAACCGCTGGGTTTGGAGGTGACACCCGGATTTGAACCGGGGAATCAGGGTTTTGCAGACCCATGCCTTACCACTTGGCTATGTCACCATGTTTCAAGAAAAGACGCTCCGGTAAAAAAGCGTCTTTTCTTAACTTGGAGCGGACGACGAGGCTCGAACTCGCTACCTCCACCTTGGCAAGGTGGCGCT
>CAZXLM010000047.1:0-15931 GCA_964642055.1 uncultured Acutalibacter sp.
AATTTGTGTACGATTCGGGCATTGCCCGAAAGCAGGAACTGAAAATAGAAACCTTGAGCGGCGTCAAAACCTGCCTGATCCACGTGGAAAACGGGGAAGCGGCAGCCGTTACGGTGGATATGGGAAGGGCTGTTCTGCGGCCGGAGAAAATTCCCGTGAACCTGCCGGGGGAAGCGGTGATCGCGCGGAAAGTTTTGCTGGCAGGAGAAGAGCTGGAGATCACCTGCGTTTCCATGGGAAACCCTCATTGCGTGCTCTTCGGCGGCGACCCGGACGGGCTGGAATTGGAGAAGATCGGCCCGAAATTTGAGCGCGACCCGCTGTTCCCCGAAGGGGTCAATACGGAATTTATCGAGGTATTAGACGCCCATACCCTGAAAATGCGGGTGTGGGAGCGGGGCAGCGGTGAGACAATGGCCTGCGGCACCGGAGCCTGCGCTTCCGCCGTGGCGGCGGTCTTAAACGGCTTCTGCCCCAGGGGGGAGGATATTCTGGTCCATCTCCGGGGCGGCGACTTGACGGTCAATTTTACTGACGAATGCGTTCTTATGACCGGAGAAGCGGTGAAGGTGTTTGACGGGACAATAGAGGAATAACCGCCCCGCGGCGGCTCCTTTCAGAGAAAAATCCGAAAAATCGAGCATAAGGGAGTAAAAGGACGATGGCGAAATATATTTTTGTAACAGGCGGTGTTGTATCCGGCCTGGGAAAGGGCATTACGGCGGCTTCTCTGGGCAGGCTTCTGAAATCCAGAGGCTTAAAGGTGGCTGCCCAGAAGCTGGATCCCTACATCAATGTGGATCCCGGTACCATGAGCCCCTATCAGCATGGCGAGGTGTACGTCACCGAGGACGGCCTGGAGACAGATTTGGACCTGGGTCACTACGAGCGGTTCATCGACGAGGACCTGAACAAGTTCTCCAACCTGACCACCGGCAAGGTGTATTGGAACGTGCTCAATAAGGAGCGCCGAGGCGAATATCTGGGAGAGACCGTCCAGGCCATTCCCCATATCACCGGGGAGATCAAAAGCTTTATCTACAACGTGGGCAGCCATTCCAACGCGGACGTGGTCATCACCGAGATCGGCGGCACCGTGGGCGACATTGAGAGCCAGCCCTTTTTAGAGGCCATTCGTCAGGTGGGCCAGGAGGTGGGCCAGGAGAACTCCCTGTTTATCCATGTGACTCTGGTGCCCTATTTGAAGGGCTCCGGTGAGCACAAGTCAAAGCCCACGCAGCATTCCGTGAAGGAACTGCAGTCCATGGGTATCAAGCCCGACATTATCGTTTTGCGGACGGACGAGCCCATTCAGGACAAGAGTATTTTCAAAAAAATCGCCCTGTTCTGCAACGTGTGGCCTGACTGCGTCATCGAAAACCTGACCATTCCCGTGCTGTATGAAGCCCCTATCATGCTGGAAAAGAACCACTTCTCCGACATCGTCTGCCGGAAGCTGAAGCTGGCTTCTCCTGATCCGGATCTCAGCGAGTGGATCGCCATGGTGGAAAAGATTCGGAACCGGAAGAAGACCGTCCGGGTCGCCCTGGTGGGCAAATATGTGAAGCTCCACGATGCGTATCTTTCCGTGATGGAGGCCCTGCGCCACGCAGGGTATGATCACGGCGCCAAGGTGGAGATCGACTGGGTGGATTCCGAGACCCTGACCGAGGAAAACACCGCCTCCCGCCTGGGAGACTGCCACGGGATCATTGTGCCCGGCGGCTTTGGCAACCGGGGCATCGAGGGCATGGTGCTGGCGGCCAAATTCGCTCGGGAAAACAACGTGCCCTATCTCGGTATCTGCCTGGGAATGCAGATCGCCGTTATCGAATTCTGCCGGAATGTCTGCGGCATTGCGGACGCCAATTCCGGCGAGTTCGACGAGTACGGCCTGCACAAGGTCATCGACTTTATGCCCGATCAGAACAAGGAGATCAACAAGGGCGGCACCCTGCGGCTGGGCAGCTATCCCTGCAAGATAAAGCCCGGCACCAAAATGGCGGAATGCTACGGTAAGGAGCTTATCAGCGAGCGCCATCGCCACCGCTATGAGTTCAATAACGATTACCGGGAAACCGTGGAACAGGCTGGTATGGTCATTTCCGGCACGTCCCCGGACGGGCATATCGTGGAAACGGTAGAGCTGCCGGAGCACCCCTTCTTTGTGGCGGGCCAGTTCCACCCGGAGTTCAAATCCCGCCCCAACCGCTCTCACCCTCTGTTCAAGGGTTTTATCGGTGCAGCGGTGAAGTGCATGGAAGAAAACGAATCGAAAAAATAAAAATACCCCTTGACACTCCGGAAGCTTCCTGTTATACTTACCCGATTTCATAAATTGTTTTCAGGGAGGGTTCGTGTATGACAGGACTGAAACGGGGAACGGTGCGTCTAAGCCCTCATGACCCGGAATGGGCTGCGCAGGCCGTGAAAACCATCGGTGTACTGCAATCAGTTTTCGGCGGGAGCGCTGTGGATATCCAACATATCGGCAGCACGGCCATCGGCGGCATACAGGCAAAGCCCATCATTGACATTGCAGTGGGCGTGGGCAGTATGGAGGGGCTGCCGCTGGAGCGGCTCCTGGAAAGGGGCTTTCAGGAACGGTATAACCGGTTTTCCAGCAATCTGCTTTATGTGCTGGAGACAGAAGATAAGATTCGTACCCATCAGGTGCATATACTGCCATATGGCAGTCTTCAATGGCACAACTATGTGGATCTGCGGGATTACATGAACGCCTTCCCGGAGAGGGCGAAGGAGTATGAAGCATTGAAGCTCCGGCTTGCAGAGGAGTGCAATAACATACAGACGGCCTATACCGACGGCAAGCACGACTACATGGAGAAGACCCTGACAGAGGCCCGGACCTGGCACGCCGCCCAAAAGGGCAGACAGCAATAAAAACCGCCCTATAATGGAAAGGATCGATAAAAATGAAACTGAACGCCAATTTTCAAAACCTGGGACAGAGCTATCTGTTTGTCACCATCGCCAAAAAGGTGGCGGCGTATACGGAGGCTCACCCGGACAACAGGATCATCAAAATGGGTATCGGCGACGTGACCATGCCTTTGGCCCCTGTGGTGATAGAGGCCATGCACAGGGCTGCCGATGAAATGGCAAAGAAAGAGACCTTCCGGGGCTATTCCCCGGACAGCAACGGCTACCCCTTCCTTAGATCGGCCATAGCCGGATATTATAAGAGCTTCGGTGTAGACCTGGACGCCTCCGAGGTGTTCGTAGGCGACGGCGCGAAAAGTGACGTGGGCAATATCGTGGACCTGTTCGATGTAGACAACACCGTGCTGGTGCCAGACCCGGTCTACCCCGTGTATGTGGATACCAACACCATTTCCGGCAGGAAGATCGTCTACATGGACGGCACGGAGGAAAATGGGTTTCTGCCTATGCCCAAGGAGGATCACCCCCCGGTGGACCTGATCTACCTCTGCTCGCCCAACAACCCCACCGGAGCTGCTTACAGCAGGGAACAGCTGAAGACCTGGGTGGATTACGCCATAAAGTGCAAAGCGGTCATTCTCTACGATGCGGCTTACGAGAGCTTTATCACGGGGAAAGACCTGCCCCGCAGCATTTTTGAAATTCCTGGCGCGGAGCGTTGCGCCATCGAGTTTTGCTCCTTGTCTAAGACTGCCGGGTTTACGGGAATGCGCTGCGGCTATACCGTGATCCGCAGGGAGCTGGAGTTCGACGGCGTGCAGGTTTCTAAGCTGTGGGAGCGCCGCCAGGGCTGCAAATTTAACGGCGTCAGCTATATCACTCAGCGGGCGGCAGAGGCTGTTTTCACCCCTGAAGGGCAGAAACAGATCCGCGAAACGCTTGACTACTACAGGGAAAACGCCCGGGTCATGGCGAAAGCGCTCTCGGAAATGGGGATCAAATTCACAGGGGGAAAAAATTCCCCGTACCTCTGGCTCAAATGCCCTGACGGCATGGGAAGCTGGGAATATTTCGATTATCTGCTGAACGAGGCGGAAATCGTGGGCACCCCCGGCGAGGGCTTTGGCAGAAACGGCGAGGGCTGGTTCCGGCTGACGGCCTTTGGTGACGCGGAGAAGACCAAAGAGGCCATGGAGCGCATCAAGGCCCTGAAAAGATAAATCAGCGGGAAAATTTGACGACAAGGCGGGATATGTATGCTGGAACAACTCAAGGAGGAAGTCTGCAAAGCCAATCTGCTGCTGCCAAAATACAGGCTTGTTACCTTCACTTGGGGAAATGTCAGCGGCTATGACAGAGAGTCCGGCCTGATGGCTATCAAGCCCAGCGGCGTGGCCTATGAAAAGCTTACGGCGGAGGACATGGTGCTGGTGGACGTAAAAACGGGGAAAAAAGCGGAGGGGCGTTGGAACCCTTCCTCCGACACTGCCACCCACTGTGAGCTGTACCGCAGCTTTCCGAACATCGGCGGCGTGGTGCACACCCACAGCCGGTGGGCGGCTGCCTTTGCGCAGGCGGGAAAAGGCGTGCCGCCTTTGGGCACCACCCATGGCGACTATTTTTACGGCGAGATCCCCTGTACCCGGAAACTGACCCCGGAGGAGATCGCCGGGGAATACGAGCTGGAGACGGGGAAGGTTATTGTGGAGACCTTTCAGGGCAAAAGCCCGGAGGATATCCCGGCGGTATTGGTTCACAGCCACGGGCCTTTCTGCTGGGGCACAGACCCGGAAAACGCAGTCCACAATGCGGTGGTGCTGGAGGAATTGTGCTTTATGGCCTGGCACGCCTTGACACTGGAACCCGGCCTGCCTCCCATGCAGCAGGAGCTGCTTGACAGGCACTATCTCCGCAAGCACGGCGCGGACGCGTACTACGGTCAAAAGTAAGCCTGCCGGAATACAGGATTGTAATAAATTCTTCACAGGAAGAACACGAAACAAGCGTATCCTGAAAGGAAACGCAAAAGAAGGCAGCGGAAAACGTTCTGCCGGGAAAAGAAAGGAAATTACCATGAGAGCAGGAAACGATAGAAAAAGCGGAAGAAAAGCGGGAGCGTTGCTGCTGGCGCTGGTCCTGGCGGCTGTTTCCCTGACGGGCTGTTCCGGTAGGCAGGAGGAAAGCTCCCAGCCTGTCAGCTCTTCCGAAACGTCCGGCGTGGAAGCGTCGTCTCAGGCAGACACGGCCGCCGACACTTATGATTACAGCGCGGGCCTGACGGAAACCGGCTATTTTGAAGGCATTGAAGCCCAAAAGCTTGTGACGCTGCCGGACTACAAAAGCATGGAGATCCCGGAGGATATTTCCACCGTATCAGACGAGGAGCTGCAAAGTGAGCTGGATAACAGAATGAGCAGCTATGCCACCACGGAGCAGGTCACGGACCGGGCTGTGGAGGACGGAGACACGGTGAATATCGACTATGTGGGAAGCGTTGACGGCGTGGAGTTCGCGGGAGGCAATACCGGCGGCGCGGGCACCACCGTTACTATCGGCGTCACAAGCTACATCGATGATTTTCTCGAGCAGCTCATCGGGCATACGCCCGGGGAGACCTTCGACGTGAACGTCACTTTCCCGGACCCCTACGAAAACAACACGGACTTGAGCGGTAAGGACGCCGTATTTGTGACGACCATCAACTACATTGAAACACAGACTACGCCGGAGCTTACCGACGAGTTCGTGGCCGCCAACTGGAAGGATTCCGAAGGCTGGGCCACCGCGGAGGAAGCCAGAGAGGCTATCAAGTCAGAGCTGCGGGAGACCGCCGTTGCCAATTACATGTGGCGGGAGGTGCAGACCCAGTCTCAGGTACAGGAAGTGCCGGAAAGCCTGACCCGCTACCACACGGAAAACATGAGACATTATTATCAGCTTCTGGCGCAGCAGTACAGCATGACAGTAGAGGATTTTCTCGACGAGTATATGGGTGTGGAAAATCTGGACGCCCTGGAAGAGCAGAACAAAAGCCAGATAGAGGAAAATGCGAAAAGCAGCCTGATTTTGCAGGCCCTCTGCGAAGAATTGAAGCTGGAACCCTCTGATGAGGACATCGCCGGTTATTTCCGGGAGAATGCCAATGTGGAGGATATGACCAGTCTGGAGACCCAGTATGGCAAGCCCTATCTCTCCCTTCTCGTGCGGGAATACATGGCAAAGCTCAGGCTGGCGGAAGGAAAATAAACTCCGTTTCAAAACAGGAAGTAATAGAAAGCGCTTCCACAGGGATAAAACCCGTGCGGAAGCGCTTTCTTTTACAGAGCTATATAGATGTTGTAATGCAGCAGCCAGTAGTTGACCTGGATCAAATAGGCCAAGAGCTGGGGGCCCGCCATCAGCTGCCCGAACCAGGGCTTTCCGTAGTCGAACTTTTCCCCGAGCAGCGCCTTTACCGCTTCGTCGGAAAGAAGCTTGTGCAATGGCTGGGAGCTGTCCCGCAGGATATACCCCAGCCGCCGTTTCAGGTTTTGCTCGTAGGCCGGATCGTAGGTTTTGGGGTAGGGGCTTTTCTTCCGTTCCAGGACTTCTTCCGGCAGCAGCCCCCGGGCGGCGTCCCGGAGCAGGCCCTTTACGCGGCCTTCCGGGCACTTGAAGTCCCAGGGGGTGTTGAACACATATTGGGCAAGCCTGTGGTCGGCGTAGGGCACTCGGACCTCCAGCCCGCTCCACATGGAGCATCTGTCCTTCCGGTCCAGCAGCGTCGCCATGAACCATTTGATGTTCAGATAGGAGATCTGCCGCATGCGCCGCTGCTCTGCCGATTCCCCTCGAAGCACGGGCGCCGCGTCCAGCGTTTCCTGAAGACGGGTCGTTACATATTCCTCAAGGCCCGCTGCCTGCCTGATCTCAGGCTTTAACAGGGAGGCCCGGGTATCCAGATTGTTGGACCAGGGGAAATGGACGCCGTCAAACATCTCCCTGCGGTGGAACCAAGGGTAGCCGCCGAAGATCTCATCGGCGCATTCCCCGCACAAGGCCACCACATGCCGCTTTTTTACCTGGCGGCAGAAGTAGAGCAGGGAACCGTCAATGTCCGACATGCCTGGCAGGTCCTTGGCGATGACGCCTTCAAACAGCGAAGCTTCCAGGGGGTCGTTTCCGCAGAGCAGCGTGGTATGCCGGGTATTTAAAGCGGCGCTCACCCGCAGGGCCCAGCTTTCGTCCCGGTCCGGCTGAAAGGAAGATGGTTTGAAATTTTCCTCATTTCCCTCAAACTCGAAGGAATAGGTGGAGAGCTTTTGCCCTTTCCGTTCCAGCGCTCTGGCGGCAATGGCTGTCACCACGCTGGAATCCAATCCGCCGGACAGGAAGGTGCACAGGGGCACGTCGGAGATCAGCTGCCGCTCTACCGTGTCGATCAACAGTTCCCGCACCGTTTCCACCGTGGTCTGGTAGTCGTCGGTGTGGGGAGCGGCCTGTAGATCGAAATACCGGCGGTCCTGGAAGCCGTCTGCGTCAAATATGGCCGTATGCCCAGGCTTTAATTCGGAAATTCCTTCGAATACGCCGCAGCCGGGGGTGCGGGCGGGTCCCAGTCCGAACACCTCGCAGACGCCCTCACGGCCCAGTACCGGGTTGACCCCCGGAAATTCAAACAGCGCCTTGATTTCCGAGCCAAAGGCAAGCCGGTCTCCCTGAAGCGTGTAAAACAGAGGTTTCACACCAAAACGGTCCCGGCACAGAAAGGTGCGGCGGCGGGGCATATCGTCCACGGCAAAGGCAAAGATGCCGTTGAGCTTTTCAGCGCAGTCTTCGCCGTAGCAGAGATAGGCGTTTAAGACCACTTCGGTGTCGCAGTTGGTCCGAAACGAGTATCCCCGGCTTTCCAAATCGCTGCGCAGCTCGGCCGCATTGTAAATTTCCCCGTTGTAGGCGATGGTAAATTCCGCCCCGTCCCGGAAGACCGTCATGGGCTGGGCGCCGTTTTCCGGGTCGATAATGGCCAGGCGCGCATGGGCCAGGGCGCAGTGCTCCGACACATGGGCGCCGTCGTCGTCCGGTCCCCGGTGGGAAATGCGCCGGGCCATTCTCCGGGCCAGGGCCATCCATAAGTATTTTTCGTCCGTTAAACTGTCGCTGTAATCGCTGAATCCAGCGAATCCACACATAGCCGTATCCCACTCCTCTCATGGGCGGGGCTTTCAAGTACAGCCCGCAGCCGCCGTTCACCCTTTATTATATGCAGAGCCAGTGGAATGTTTCGCCCCGCGGGAAGATTTCAACAGAGCGCTTCTCCCTGGCGGTGGGAAAAGGCCCGGCAGGGAAATCGTGGAAGCGGCCGATAGAACCGCGGGTAAAGAAAGGAGAGCTTTTCAGATGAAACAGAAAGACGGGCGGCAGGGCTTTCCCCTGCGAAAACTGTTTCGGCGGGATTTTACGCTGATGGTGATCGGACAGGTTATTTCCCTGTTCGGCAACAGTATCCTGCGGTTTGCCCTGTCTATGGCCGTTTTGGATATGACGGGCTCGGCGGCGCAGTTTGCCGGGATTTCAGCGCTGTCTCTGATTCCCACCATTGTACTGTCTCCCTTTGGAGGAATGCTGGCGGACCGCGTCAGCCGGAAGGGAATCATGGCCTCGCTGGACTTCTTTACCGCCGGGCTGCTGCTGGCCTTTCTCCTGGCTTATCAGGCGTGTCCCGGCACGCTGCTGATAGGAGGGGTCATGCTGCTGCTTTCGGTGATCCAATCCTTCTATTCGCCCTCGGTCAATTCCAGTATTCCTCTGCTGGCGGAGACGGAGCAGCTTCCGGCGGCCAACGGCGTAGTGACGCAGGTAAGCGCCCTGGCGAATTTGTTTGGGCCAGTGCTGGGAGGACTGCTTTACGGCTTTTTCGGGTTGAAGCTGATTCTCCCTGTGAGCATCGTCTGTTTTTTCCTGTCCGCCGTGATGGAGTGTTTCCTGCATATTCCCTATGAGAAGCGCCCAATGGAGGGAAGCGTGCTGCAAACGGTGAAATCGGATTTTGGTGCGGCGCTGGGTTTCCTGGTCCGGGGAAAGCCGGAGATCCTGCGGGTGCTTCTCGTCGCCGTAGGCCTGAACTTGTTTTTCTCTTCCATGCTGAGCGTGGGGCTGCCCTGCCTCATCAAAATGCAGCTGGGGCTCTCAGACTTGCTGTACGGCGTCGCGCAGGCGGCGATGAGCGTGGGAATGATTCTCGGGGGAATGCTTGCCGGCCTGACCGCGCAGAAAACAGAGACGGAAAAGATGTACCTTTTCCTGGTGGTGACAGGAGCGCTGGCCGCCCCTATGGGCGCGGCGGTCATTTTCACAACGGCGCCCTCCGCCTCCTTCGTGGTGCTGCTGCTCTGCGTGACGGCAATGATGTGCAGCTGCACACTGTTCAATGTGATGACGCAGACACTGCTGCAGACCTGGACGCCTACAGAGCTGCTGGGCAAAGTCATGTCCGTCGTATCAACGGCTTCCATGTGCGCCATGCCAATCGGGCAGGCGCTGTACGGGCTGCTGTTCGACCGGGCGGGGCGCTTTTCGTTTTTGCTGGTCTGGTTCGCCGGGACTGTCTGCATCGTCCTGTCCCTGTCTATGCGAAAGGCGTTAAAGAGGCTTTGACGGAAACATATCAAAAGCGCCGCGCGGCAGCTTCTACCGCACGGCGCTTTGCTGTGAAAACAGAAGAGAAAGGCCCTATAGCGCCGCCGCTGGGCTTTCAGGCCTGCTTTTTCTTCTTTTCCGCCGGTTCCTTCTCCGCAAGCTCGCAGAGGATCCGCTCCGCGGCGGCGCGTTTGGCATTGGCCTCCACAGCCAGGCGAAGCGCTTCCTCCTTCAGAGACCGGCCCGTTTCGCAGCTTTCCGCCAGAGAGCGGCAGGTTTCTTGTACGGCAGCAGTGTGCGCTTTTCGGAACAGTTCGTAGAGCTCCGGCCCCAGTTCCTGTCTGTCTAGAAGATTTTTGATGTCCTGCATGGAGAGCACCTGCTTGAGCATGCAGACCGCCATGAGGCCCCCTAGATGCTCACGGCCGTATTTTTTCTTTTGCGGGTGGGGGAGCACGTCGTTCTTGACATAATTGTTGATCATGGAGCTGGTCAAAAGGCTTGTGTCCTCGCTGCGCTCAAAAAAACGCAGACAGTCCTTCAGGTAAAAAATGACCTGATCCATGTAAAGCGGGATACCCGGCAGCTCTTCCCAGGCGGGCGCGCTGAAGCTCTCGCCCTCTTCGGCCCATTTCCAAATACATTCCTTTGCGTTTTCCACAGGGGTCCCTCCCGTTCGGTTTCTGGTTCCAGTTTACCCGGTTTTAAAAAAGATGTCAAATGAAAGCTTTTTCAGGAAGCTCCGGATCTCAGCCGCCGAAAACTACAGGTGGAAAAAAAGGAGCTTCTATGATATAATTTAGCAGAATTGCGTAGTTAAAAGAGCAGGGGGTAAAAATAGATGGCGTTTTCCAAAGAAGAATGGCTGAAGCTCAGAAAGCAGGTGATGGAAAAGGATTTTTCCCGCATGAACGATCGCCAGCGGGAGGCTGTTTTCACTTCTGAAGGGCCGGTGCTGGTGCTGGCGGGAGCGGGCAGCGGCAAAACCACGGTGCTGGTCAACCGCATTGCCAGCCTGATCCAGTACGGCAGGGCGTATCACAGCGACTTTATCCGGCCGGAATTTACCGATGAGGACGCCACTGCCTGTGAGGCCTACATAAAGGGCGGAGCGCTGCCGGCGCAGGTCCGGGAAAGGCTTTCTGTTTCTCCCTGTCAGCCCTGGCGGGTGCTGGCCATCACCTTTACGAACAAGGCGGCGGGGGAGCTGAAGGACCGGCTCTGCGCCATGCTGGGCGAAACGGGCAGCGATGTGTGGGCGTCCACGTTCCATTCCGGCTGCGCCCGTATTCTGCGCCGGGACGGCGACCGTCTGGGCTTTTCCTCTCATTTTACGATCTACGATACGGACGACAGCCGCCGGCTCATGAAAAACATCATGGCCGACCTGGAAATTTCCGAAAAGGCTCTGCCGCCCAGAGTGGTTTTAAGCGAAATCTCCCGGGCCAAGGACGAGCTGATCTCCCCGGAGGAATACAGGCAGAACACCGGCGACGATTTTCGCTTAAAGCTGGTTGCCAGGGCTTATGAAGCGTATCAGCGGCGCATGGAGGATTCCGATGCCATGGACTTTGACGACCTGATCGTCAACACGGTGCGGCTCTTTCAAAAATGTCCCGATGTGCTGGAATACTATCAGGATCGGTTCCGCTATATCATGGTGGACGAATATCAGGATACCAATCATGCGCAGTATGAGTTTGTAAATCTCCTGGCTCGGAAAAGCGGGAACCTGTGCGTGGTGGGCGACGACGACCAGAGCATTTACAAGTTCCGAGGCGCGACCATCGAGAACATCATGAATTTCGAGCAGGATTTCCCCGGGGCCAGGGTGATACGCCTGGAACAGAATTACCGCTCTACTCAGAATATTCTGGACGCCGCAAACGCCGTAATTTCCAATAATACGGAACGGAAGGGGAAGACCCTGTGGACGGCGGCGGGAGCCGGAAAAAAGCTGGGTCTGCACACGGCTGAGGACGAGATCGATGAGTCTGACAGAGTGGCGAAAACCATTCTGGAAGGGGTGGCGCTGGGCAGGAAATTTTCCGATTACGCCGTGCTTTACCGCATGAACTCTCAGTCTGTCACCTTTGAAAGAATGTTCGCCAAGCAGGGGATCCCCCACCGCATCATCGGCGGCACCCGGTTCTTCGACCGAAAGGAGGTCCGGGATATGATCTCCTACCTGAGCGTGGTGAACAACCCGGACGATGAGGTGCGCCTGCGGCGGATCATCAATACGCCGAAACGGGGCATCGGAGATAAAACGGTGGATACAGCCGCACAGATCGGCTATCAGGTGGGAGAAAGCCTGTTTGAGACGATTTCCAAAGCGGAGGCTTATCCCGCCATTTCGCGGGCCGCTAGAAAGCTTTCCGAGTTTTCGGAGCTGATGCGGGGTTTCATCGAGAAAAACCAAAGCGGTGCGCTGACGCCCAGCGAGCTTTACGGGGAGCTGCTGGCTGCCGTGGATTACGAGACGTTTTTGAAAGCGGACGAGCCCGAAAAAGCGGAGGAGCGGATCGAAAACGTGCAGGAGCTTTCCTCCATGCTTCGCCGGTATGAGGAGGGAGCAGGCGAGGAAGCCAGCCTTTCCGGCTTTTTGGAGGAGGTTTCCCTGTTTACGGATATCGACAATTACGACAGCGGTGCGGATTCCGTGGTGCTGATGACCATTCACGCCGCCAAGGGGCTGGAATTTCCGGTGGTGTTCCTGCCCGGCTGGGAGGAAGGGGTGTTCCCCGGCAGCGCCGTGCTTTACGACCCTACCCAGGTGGAGGAAGAGCGCAGGCTTGCTTATGTGGCCATTACCCGGGCCAAGGAAGAGCTGTATGTGTACAACGCGGAATCCCGCATGATCTTCGGCTCCACCAACCGGAACAGGCTGTCCCGCTTTGCGGAGGAAATTCCGGAGGAGCTTGTGGAGCGCAGCCGTTCCCGGGAATACAGCTACCGATCTGTGCCTGTTATGCCAATTTTTGGCGGAGAGGCGGGGCGCGGCGCTTTTGGGTCCGCCGGAACTCCGCGGCAGAGCGTCCGGGCCGGTCAGGCCGGAGAATTTGCCGCCCGGACATACCGGCCCGATCCGGTGAAGCCCGCTCCTGCGGGAACCTACAAGGCGGGAGATACGGTGAAGCACAGGACCTTCGGCACGGGGCTGATCCTCAGCGCCACACCTATGGCAAACGACACTCTGCTGGAGATCGCCTTTGAAAAGGTGGGCACGAAAAAGCTGTTCGCCAATTTCGCCCGTCTGGAAAAATAAAAGCGCGCCCTGCCTCTTGGTTTCCCAAATGCGTTTTTCGTTATCAGGCCTTGGTTGTTTAGAAAAGGCTTCTGCCCTTTGGCTCCCTTGTGTAAAGGGAGCTGTCAGCGAAGCTGACTGAGGGATTGTTAGGCTGACCCACTCATAAAAAATCCCACTGCTCCCTTTTGCACCTTTCACCGCCATTTAGCGGTTCCCCTTTCTTGCCTTTTGATTCGATTCATATCAGCGTCCCAGTTCGGGACGCGCTGGCCCCTTGATAAACAGAAAAGTGCAAAAAAGCGGCCCTGCAGGGCCGCTTTTTTGCGCCCTTTTCGGTGTCATATGGAAGTTTTATATGTTAAAGCAGAGAATAAATGCAGACAAAAAGCAGGTTTCTGATCGTGTTCTATAGAAAGCGGTTTTAGAAATTTGACAAAAAATATGAAAATATAGTATTAAATATAGAAATAGTTATTGACAATATCAATAACGAGCGCTATTCTTGTCTGTAGTAACAATTATATTTTTCTTTGAATCAAAACGAATTTCAAGATTCACATTGGCCAATATGATATATAAAACAGAAAAGTATTTCTTTTCAAGAGTCAAAGGAGGAAAACATGGAATGAAAAAAGTAAAACGGGTTCTAGCTGTTCTGATTGCGGCATGTGTTTTCCTGTCGTGTACCGTGATAGGCGCATCTGCGGCAACAAAGGTAACGCCCACAGTTACTTTAAACCCCATTGCGAATCATAATATAAACACTATTGTTACGGTAAAGGGAAGCGCAACAACGCCCTGCTACCGCATGGCCGCAAAGTACGTCCACAACGGCGAGACCACCTGGCTGGGAGAAATGCTATCCAGCTCTTACTCCAAATCCTTTAAGGTCACTTCTCCAGGCGCCTACACGGTAACGTTGTATGCGCGCAGCTATCCGGAAACAGATTCCCGCAGCGCCAATGGGAGCAAATCCGTCTCCTTTACGGTTTACAGCAGCAAGGTAACGCCCAGCATTACGCTTACGGCCATATCTTCCAAGAAGGTGGGAGATACGGTAACGGTGAAGGCAACTTCTTCAACCCCCTGTTATCAAATGTCCGCCAACTATATTTTCGGCGGCAAAACACATTGGCTGGGGGACGTCAAAAGCGCTTCGTATTCCAAAAGCTTCATGGCGCTTGAGCCGGGTACATATACCGTAAATGTTTTTTCGAGAAGCTATGCCCCAAGCGACCCAAGAAGCGACAACGCAAGCCGTTCCACAACGTTTACGGTGACCAGCGCCAGTAAAACCATAAGCGTGCCGCTGTATGCGCAGCCAGACGGCTCCACCTGCGGTCCCACATCGGTCAGAATGGTTCTGGGGAAGTATGGAGTGGATAAAAGCATAGATGAAATAAAATCTTTCATTAAGGGAAAAAGTGGCAGTTTTATGGATAGCTCAATGCTCGCATTGGCTTTGAATTACTTTCTGGGAAGCAAAGACCCGGGTTATGATTCTTATCAATTCGGAAACAGCAAAACCGATGCGGAACATTATGCCCTGGTGAAAAAGAACATCGACGCAGGCGTCCCAATCATTCCCCTGCTGGATTTTGATGCGGAATCGGGCGGGTTCCCGTACCATTCAGACGGTCATTATGTGGTCATCAGAGGGTATTCCAACACGACGCTGATCATCAACGACCCTTTCACCGGAACAGCGGGGAGCTGCGCAGGGAGAAGTATTTCAAACGAGAAGATGCGGAAATATCTGGAAGGCAATAACCCGGCTTTCATCTATGCCATACAATAAGCAACAGAGAAAAGAGGTTTTGATAATGAAAAAAATCATGATTCTGTGCCTGTCCCTGCTCTGTTTCGTTCTTCTAAGCGCCTGCGGAAATGATGAAGCAGAAAACAGGACCGCTTCTGAACCGGCGAATCCTGAATCCGCCGTTTCCGAACCAGTAAGCTCTGAAACTGTCAGCTCTGTTTCCGGAATCTCTGAGCCCATTTCTTCTGAACCGGAAACCTCAGAAGAATCCATCATTGCAGACAGAATTCCTTCAAAAGATTTTTCATACCACCCCTACCTTGAAGTGAATGAAACCACTCAGCTTCCTGAAACGCTGCCCATTTACGAGGACGAATTTCCCATGTTTCAGTCGCGGGCCCAATATCCCTTTGAAAAACTGAGCGAGGAAGACGCGAAAGCTTCCATGGGAGAATACCTCCGGCTTCTGGGCGGCATCACCGGGCAGCCTGTACCGGAAATTGAAACCTATATGGAAGAATCATCTCCGCTACCGAATGACTATAGGTTCGATGATGTAAACGACCAAATTCTTCAAATGCAATACAGGGGTTATCAGTTGGCCGTAAGGGGATTGACTGAAAAGAACCCGGATTTTTTTGAGGCTACAGCAGCCATGGACGAAGAACGGATACTGGCAGACCCCCTTATTCAGGCGGCGGTTTCTTACCGAGAGATTGAAAACCCGGATATTAAAATACTATGGGGCGATTCATATAACGAAACCCATAATAACAAATATTTCCGTATCGCTGAGAAAACCGACGACTTTCAAACAAATCTGCTTTCCGAATGTTTTAGTTCCATCAGTGTTATCAGCGGGCCGGGAGGGTTCAGAATTTCCATCAATCTGCCTTTACCAGAGAATTCCCTGGAGGAAGCAGCCGTGGTTCCCTATGAAACGGCGAAGGAATTTATTGAAACTCAGACCGCCCGCCCCGTTGTGTACTGCGAGGCCGTTTATGACAGAAATAACATTTATCCCGGCCGGTATATCCCCGTTTACAGATTCTTTTTGCAGGGAGACGGTTACGTTTCTATCTACCTTGTCCCCATGACAGACTATTACATTCCCCAGGGCGAGGAAATGCAGCAGTACATGGACGAAAGCTTCGGCGAGTATGCCGGAACCTATTATGACCCGAAGTATACCAAAGGTTCTTACCATGTCCTGTATTAAAAAACAAGCCGAAAAAGGGAAGAAGGGTTGACGGTGCGTAAACTTAAAGTTATCTGCCTGTTCCTGCTCTGTGCGGTTCTTTTAAGCGCCTGCGGCAATGACGATACGGCCCATACCGCCGCCTCTGAACCGGCAAGTTCTGAGCCTGCCGTTTCCGAACCGCTAAGCTCTGAACCTGATG
>CAZXLM010000047.1:16031-18831 GCA_964642055.1 uncultured Acutalibacter sp.
AGGAATTTATTGAAACTCAAACCGCCCGCCCCGTTGTGTATTGCGAGGCTGTTTACGACAGAGATAACATTTATCCCGGCAGGTATATCCCCGTTTACAGATTCTTTTTGCAGGGAGACGGTTACGTCTCTATCTACCTTGTCCCCATGACAGACTATTACATTCCCCAGGGCGAGGAAATGCAGCAGTACATGGACGAGAGCTTCGGCAAGTATGCCGGAACCTATTATGACCCGAAGTATACCAACGGTTCTTACCATGTCCTGTATTAAAGCTGGCTGCCACCCGCTGTGAAAGCAGATTTGACGCTGATTAAACGAAGGATTTTCTCAAAGAAAGCTTAAGGTCAAAAAATCCTCCCCTTATGCAGGGGAGGATTTTTCTAATACCCAACAGCCAGCAGCTAAAAACTTATTTTGGAAAGGGGAGAGCAAATCGGATCAATCCTGATAAGGAGGCAGGGGAGGTTCTTTCTTTACGATTTTCGGTTTTCCCACATATTCCATGTGGGGGTAGATGGCCTCCAGAAACTCGTCCGGAAAGTAAGTATCAAAGAAGGTCTGCACTGCATTGGCGGCGGGAATATCGTTTACCCGTTCCGACTGGCGGTATACCGCGCCTGCGGATAAGAGGATATCCACGGCCATGAGCAGGGAAACCGTGATCGTCAGCGGGCGGCCTACCTTCTTAGGAATGCGCTGTATCTTCCGGGAGAGAACGGGGTACATGTCTTTGACCCAGATAAGCCCTAAAATTCCCCAGAAGAAGGAATACATGAGATTGGTGCGGCCGCCGATGTTCAGGGCAGAATCGCTGTATTCCCAGGAAACTGTGCCAAACATAGCCTGCTGCAAAAAACTGCACAAATACTCAAAAGCGCCGCCGATCACCATGGAGGCGATGAAAATCAGGAAATCCTTTTGGTTGTACATCTTATAGAGGATGAGAGTAATGAGTACGGCGCCGAACCCGTACACCAGGATAAAAGGACCAAGCACAACGCTGACCCGCAGTTCGAATCGATGGGGCGGGACAACCAGGGTATACAAGGTTTCCAATACAAAGCCGGTGACGTTTCCGATCATAAAGATCCAGAACAGCTTGGAGTAACACAGACCAAAAGCAAAAGGAGCCTGAGCGCCTTCGGGAAGCTTTTCCTCGTAGGCCGCTATAGCGGCTTCGTTGCGTCTGCGAATGGCTTCGGAGGATTTCTTCCGGAACACCGATACGTTCTGGCGCAGCGCTTCCAGCTGTTCGTTGTGCTTCAGAGAGCGGAGATCCGGGAAAGCTCTCAGCAAACGCCTGTGCAGCTTGTTGGCCCGAAGGTTTTCCTCATATTTCGCCTTGAGCCGGGCCGCCTCTTTCTGCCAATCCTTTTCCAGCGTCTGCCGTTTCCCCTCCACAGCTATGGTGCTGGCATAAAGGCTTTCTCCCAGCTTGTCAGAACCGGCCTTCAGCTTGTTCGATACATATTCCAAATTCTTCAGCTTCTTGTTCAGACCGATGATGGCCACCACTGTCACCGCAAAATCCGAAAACGCCAGAATAAGGAACGCGATGAGGAGGGTCCAGCCCACCGGCCGGGGAATCAGGGAAACAAGATAGCGGGAAACGGGCATAACGATACATTCTACTGCCGCGCCGGCAAAGGCCCACAGCAGGGAAAATTTCAAGCAGACGTATCCGTTCAGATTGTGGGGCTCATTGGAATAGTCCCACCATTTTTGATGAAACACCTTTTCCAGCAGGAACCCCGCCACCCATTCCAGGGCGGAGCCCAGTATCATGCTGCCGATCAGCAGGGCGGGAATGCTCCGCCCAACAGGCCGTAGGCAGAAATCTATCAGCACCACGCCAAAACCGTAAATAGGGCACAGCGGACCGTTGAGAAAGCCCCGGTTTACAAAACGCTTTTCCACAAACGCGGCGAAAACTACTTCGCCGCACCACCCCAGAAACGCAAAAATAAAGAAACACCACAGATAAGTATACATAGCTCCCCATTCCTGCCGGAAGGTCCGGCACTCCCTTGTCCTGCTCTGTCAAAAGCCGCCGGGGTTCCTATTTCCCGGCAAAGAGGTAAACTGTATTCTAACAAGCAAAAGAACCTTTGTCAAGGAGGATCTCACCCAAGTGAAATCTCCCAACAAGCTGGAAGCCATCATGCTGTGAAGTATTTCATTTCCGTCAATGCCTGTTTCCATACTGCTTGATCCTCTGCTACCGTCACATAAAACTGATTTTCACGAAATGAAGAATACCGGAGCAAAAGATTCTGGCTATAAAGGGTTTCAAATTTGCGAATATCTTCGTATTTTTTGCAATAGACGTGATTTTTGTATGTTTCATATAGATATGGCGCCGTTGTATATAATTTGAATGTCACTCTGTCATCTAAGGCGCTGAGCATCATGGGCATGGTGCCGCAGTAACCGGATTCTATCACTACGATTTTCTTTTCTTTAACGGAAGAAAGAAGACGGGAAAGCAGGTCTTTTAGTTTTCCGTGCCGCTCCAGTACCGCCAGCATTTGCTCTTTGCAGTAGGAACGGTAATCATCGAAAGAAATATGACCATATTCAAGAGCTTCGTAAATCGGCAACCGGATAGCGTCATCGATATCTTCCACACCCGATACGTCTCTTAAAAAACTGCGGCTGATGATCCACGCATACAGGTGTTTTCTGCCCCTGCTTCGATAGTACACATATGGCAAAAGCGCATCTCTGAACAAGAAAATATATGCGGTTTCTTCCTCATAGCCTATCCAGCCGCAGTAATCCCGAATGTCCGCTAAAAA